>JANQSQ010000265.1 GCA_028283985.1 Rhodothermales bacterium
GCGGATTTTTCTGGATTGCGAAGAATCGCCCCAGTTGCCGGTCGACGACGCAGTCCGGTGCTTGCTGCTATCGGCTATGCTCCAATCGGCCGATCCGTCGCGGTCTTCATAGTCCGAGTCGGTGGTCACGATATGACCCGTCGATGCACTGTTTCCGGCGTCGACGACTATGAAGTACGTCGTGTTCGCGTCCAGTTCCAAACCGGTGGCGTGGGCGAACTCGTTGTTGCCGTTAGCCAATGCATCCGGATTCGTAAGCGTCCCTACATTGGTTCCAGGGCTGCCGTCGTCATCGGCATTGACCGTTACCGTAATTACCGGCTTCAGCATTTGGAAACCGCTCATGGCGATTTCGACGCTGGTCAGCGTATAGCCGCCGGCGTTGCCGCCGGTCGTAAACGCCTGGGCGTGGTCCGAAGTAAAAACTCCCAAAGTATCGCTGTCGCTTTGCTCGATGTTGCTGACCAGCGTGACGGCCTGCTGCGCCGCACTCGGACGAGCCGGGAGGACCAACGCGAAAACAAGCGCCAGGGCCAGCCCCAAGCGGGAAGAAACGGGCGTACAGGCCAGCCAACCTGCATTGAAGAATCTCCAAGGGGGGATGCTTTTATAGTAAATGCTGTGATTAATCCACAAGTAGGCAGGCATATAGAAATTTATAAAGTAATTATTGGGGCTTATGTACAATAACTTATGTACAATAAGTTGCCGAGCCTCCGTTTGCAGGACACGCCTGCTTCCTTGGATTCCAGCATGAATTAAGCCAGCCTATTATATACATAAAAATACAACCGTTTTGTGATTATTAAATATAATTTGTGACTTTTTGTGACAATTTGTTGAATTTTTAATAACGGATCACACCCCGGGCAACGTACGCGCCATTCGGACAGCGACCGGCTGCGAGGCCCTTTGGCGATTTTTGCGTATAATCCCGAAAAAACATTTCACCGGAATTCCCTATTCCGGGCAGATGCGATGCCCGAATCTCCCTTCCCGGCCCGTCAATGCGCTCTTGCGCGCGAATTGGCGGGTCTCGATCTGCATGTTCTTGCTATCGTATTCCGCAGAAGGCCCGGACATGCAGGAAGGTTTTTTCTTTCTTCATTCTTTAGGCCCTTTGCCTATTTGAAGGTATGGCATCCGCCTCGCGGACTCAAGATGCGGTTTGTTCCTCATCGGCCTGGGGGGAAGGATGTCGCGGCACACCTTGCATTCGTACCAGCGATGCTCTGTATTCTCATTCAGCGCCACGCGTTTCAGGCGGTGGGGCTGCATTACACGGCAGATATAGCAGAGAAACTGAATCACTTCACCAGCGTCATGGTCCGGCTCAGGGTTTCCGTTCCCGCCTGTAGACGGTAGACGTACGTGCCGGTGGGCAGCCCGTCGGCGCTGAAGTGCGCTGTGTGTGCGCCAGCTGGCCTCGCGCCGTCCACAAGCGTCGCAACTATCTTGCCTGTCATGTCGAACACTTCGAGGCGTACAGAGGACGCCGCCGGCAGCGTGTAGCTTATCTCCGTCGAAGGATTGAACGGATTCGGATAGTTAGCGGACAGGGTAACGACGGCAGGCAGTTCGTCATACTCTGCGCTTGTCGGCACGGATTGCGTTCCTCCGTTTCCGGTGTCCCCCCCACCTGTATTGCCTCCACCGCCACCGGTATTACCACCTCCGCCCTGGCCACCCCCGTCACCACCGGAACCACCGCCAGTATTACCCGGCGCATTCGATCCGCCACCTCCGGTGTTTCCTCCACCGGTGTTGCCGCCAGTGTTGCCAGGATTGTTTGAGCCGCCTCCTGTATTGCGAGGCACGGTAATGCTCTTCACTTCAGAAACAGCACCGAAAAACTCGGCAAGCGCTGGCCTCACTTTGACATAATATGTTCGCCCGGCTTCGGCATCGATCGTCTTTGTCCATGGATTCGGACACAGGTTGTAATCACAATCATCGCAGCTGCGCAGGCCATTGTATTCACCGCAGAAGTAATCGACAAAGCCTGTATCGCCGTCCATTAAAGACCGCTCCGGAGATATTTTCACCTGCCAGTCTGTAATCGCGCCAGCGGATGTGGCGTTGATCGTTATCTGCTCATTCGCAGCGGACAGACTGAAAGACGTAACAGCCGGGAAAGGCCAGGTGCTAATGTTGGCATATGACCAATGAGAGAACCTGCCGCATGCCGGGCTGAATCCGCGAACCCGGAAGTTATAACGGGTTCCATGAGACAGGGCCGCCATATCCCTCTGATACTGTCCGCCGCTACCGTAATCGCCTATGTACGCCCAGGTTCGGACATCGTTATAAGAGGCGTCGTTCGTACGGTAAATGAGCTGCGCCCCGCTGTCTGCGGTATTCGTCACGGAAGAGGATGCAGGGTAAGATACTCCTTGCTTCGCATACTGTACCTCGAATCCCGCCTCCGGATGAGCCGTTAAGTCGCATCTGGCGAAGTTGGTAGGAGCCCAATTCCAGTATACCAGGATTTCGTCGGGCCCTGCCTTCAATGCCAGGTTCTGAATATCGGCCACAGGTTGTCCGGATGCGGGAAGCGCGGCCGCTAACAAGGCCATTAAAAATGGTATGTACTTCATGTTGGTTACTTCCTATGCGTTAAAAGACAGGGGGTTACTTCACAAGGGCCATACGCCCGGAGATACTTGCTCCGGCAGCTTCGAGCCGGTAGACGTACACGCCTGCGGGAAGCCCCGTTGCGTCAAAGGTTACGCTGTGCGCCCCTGCCGGCATGATGCCGTTCTGCAAGGTTTCGACCGGGCGGCCTGTCACGTCGTAGACGGCAAGGTGAACGCGCGCGGCTACGGGCAACGCATACTCGATGCGCGTCTGCGGGTTGAAAGGGTTGGGGTAGTTCTGTTCGAGAGTAACGACCTTCGGGATTTCCTGCCGCTCTACGCTTGTCGGAACGGCTTGGGCGCCACCGCCGCCTCCACCCGTATTCCCCCCGCCTTGTCCACCGCCACCGGTATTGCCGCCGCCAATGTCGCCGCCTCCCCCACCGCCGGTGTTTCCTCCGCCGCCGCCTTGACCACCACCTGATCCGCCGCCGGTGTTGCCTGGCGCGTTCGATCCGCCGCCTGAGCCTCCGCCAATGGCGCCGCCCCCGCCGCCAGTGTTACCACCAGTGTTACCCGGGCCGGCCGATCCGCCGGCGACAACCTCGATCTCTACGCGGATGCGTTCCCAGTATCCATCCGGACCCCTTGCCGTGTAGTGGTGCCCGTGCAGTTGCCATGTTTCCGTAGGCGTTCCGGACAGTACGCGGGTTCCCTTGTCGAACGAAAGCCCCTCGGGGAGTTGTCTGTAGCCTCCCCAATCGGCTGCCAGGCGGTAGGTAACGCGGCGGGCGCATTCTCCTACCTGCCACCGGCGGTTAAGGCCGACGCCTTCACTGTACTTCTCTCCATCACTGTTCAGGCGGTAGCAACTCGCTTCCGGAAGCGTAACGCTCTTGGCCTCCCCCTTCGTGAAGGTGTGCGTGACGTGGGGCACAGGGTCGGGGTTGATCCCGTCCACGTACAGGAACGTCGGGCCGCCCTGGGCCAGGTTCTAGCCGAATGCCGGGGGCGCGGCCAGTACAGCCAGCATAAAAGAAGCTATCGTAAGAAATCCTGGTTTCATCGTATTTGCGTGTTGGTTCAGGGGTCAGGAAAAAAGACAAGCGGTTAAACAACCACAGCCGAAATCTTTTTCCGGGGGCCGGAAGTCCTTTCCATCAGGGCCATAACCATGATGCGCAAAAAGAACATTCACACCTGTCTCTAATCTTTAGGGAGGCGCTCGCTCATCGCGTCGAAGCGCTCGTCTACCTTGTCGAAGCGCTCCATACCAGCGTCTCGCAATTATTTGGAAGTCGCTATTTTACGCATATTTTTGTACCTATTCTGTGATTGTTTAATGTAAATATGTGCTTTTTTGGTGACTATTCGCTATTTAAAGGAAAACCGGCGCATCGGAAGCCGTATGCCTCCCCTGTGAAGACCGGGAGGAGGCCGGAACGAAAGAAGGAAAAACGGGTTATTACGGCGCACGGCGCGTTGCAGCTGTTATCCAACGGAGCATCCCGAAAAACCGCTCCGCCGGGCGCCCCGCAATGGGGGCGGCATAGTTGCTGCCGTGCCGCCGACGCCGGGGCCATAGCTCAGTTGGTAGAGCGCTACA
>JANQSQ010000322.1 GCA_028283985.1 Rhodothermales bacterium
TGATCGCCGCTGCAAGACTCAACCCGCCCCCGAACAGAATGAGCAATCCCCAGGGTAAACGTTCGGCATCGTTCCACTCGAGCAGAAACACCCTTTTCGGGACATTGACCGGCAATAGAAAAAACAGCAAACCCACTCCCATGGCAATTCCTGCATCCGACAAACCGGGAATCACCGGGGTAAGCAGAGGGCGTGTCATCCACAAGACGGCCGCGGTAACGAACAGAGCCATCACCATTTTTTCCGGCCGGCTCATGCGCCCCATTGCGGCCAGTTCGGAACGGATGAATGCCGCCCCCCCGGGAATTTCCCGGATTTTAACGGGATAGATTATCCTCGTAAGCACAAAATACATGAGCGGAAGGGCGATCAGGGCCATGGGCGCGCCGATCTGCATCCACTCCACGAACCCGACGGACATGTTGTACGTCTCCAGCATGAATCCTGCAAAGAACGCATTCGGAGGAGTTCCAACCAGGGTTGCGATACCGCCTATGCTGCACGAATACGCGATGATCAGCATGAGCCCTATCGTAAAATGCTCCACCTCCTTCGAATCGGTCTGGCGCACGAGTTCCGCCACGGATAGCCCGATCGGCAGCATCATCAGCGCCGTGGCCGTATTACTGACCCACATGCTCAAGAACGCAGCTGCGATCATGAACCCGGCCAGAATCGCATAGGGACGCGGCCCCATCATGGCAATGATGCGCAAGGCCAGGCGGCGGTGAAGATTCCACCGCTCCATGCCCGCCGCAATCAAAAAGCCGCCAAGAAAAAGAAAAACCAGTGGATTCGCGTAGGGAGCCGCCGCGGCGCGTATATCCGCGATATCCAGTAAAGGGAAAACCGCAAGCGGCAAAAGGGCCGTGGCGGATATGGGAATGGCTTCCGTCATCCACCAGATTGCCATCAGGATGCCCACCGCCGCCGTTCTCCAGGCAGGAAGCGGCATATCCGCGGGAGGGGTCATAAGCAGCAAGATCACGCATAAAAGCGCACCTGCGCCGAGACCGACCCACTGTCTGAAGTGAAGGGCGGATGTTGTCGATGAAGAGCCGGCGGCTGCGAACACGTGCTGCTATATCCCCAACGAGAAAATTCCGGAACAAATAAAATAAAGTATTTTGCATGATAGGCATTCCGGCATTGCCCGACAAACGGAGAAAAGCCGGCGCCCACAACATACCGTCTTCATGCTATCCTGAATGTACTCTTCGTATTTTACCCGGATATGGTTCAGTATGTGGCGTGTTAACGGGTATCCCCCCTTACGATGGGATACATTTTTAGTGCATGATGGGTACATGGTATTCTGAACAAAGACATACACGCACACCCATAAAGTACCTGACCCAGAGTCTCCTCGATCTCTATGGCAGCACCGGGCACCGAAAATCATCCCCTTCGCATCGCTATTATCGGCGCCGGCCCGGCCGCATTCTATGCAGCGGATCATATGCTGAAGCAACCGGACCTGCATGTCGAGATCGACATGTTCGACCGGCTTCCCACCCCTTTCGGTCTGGTCCGGGGCGGCGTTGCGCCTGATCATCAGAATATCAAGAACGTCACCCGGGTCTACCACAAAACCGCCTCCAGGCCCGGGTTCCGTTTTTTTGGAAACGTATGTTTCGGCTCGGACGTGACCCGCGCTGACCTGCAACGCCATTACCATCAGATTTTTTATGCCACGGGGGCGCAAACGGATCGCTCCCTCGGGATTCCCGGAGAAGACCTGCACGGCAGTCATTCGGCGACCGAATTCGTGGCATGGTACAACGGACATCCCGACTACCGGCATCTCGAATTCGATCTGTCCGCGAAATCCGTGGTCGTCATCGGCGTCGGCAATGTCGCTGTCGACGTAGCGCGCATATTGTGCCGCACCCCGGAAGAACTTGCGGCCACGGATATCGCGGATCATGCACTCGAAAGGTTGCGCGAAAGTCAGGTCCGCGAGGTCCATATGCTGGGCCGGCGCGGCCCGGTCCAGGCTGCATTCACTCCTCCCGAGGCGAAGGAATTGGGGATGTTGGAGGGGGCCGACGCCATCGTGCGCCCGGAGGAAGCAACGCTTGACCCGCTTAGCGAAGAGGTGCTCGCATCCGCAGGCCGTCGCATTCGCCGCAATGTGGAGATCGTCCGGGAAATTGCCGAACGCAGTCCCTCCGGAAAAGAAAAACGCCTTCACATACGCTTCCTCGTCTCACCCACCGAAATCATCGGGGACGAAACAGGCCGGGTATCGTCAATACAGGTAGTGCATAACGAATTGCACCAGAGCGAGAACGGCCGCCTTCGCCCGCGCGCCACCGAGCGTTTCGAAACGATTCCCGCCGGGTTGATCTTTCGATCCGTAGGATATCAGGGCGTCCCGCTGACTGACGTTCCCTTCGATGCACAGTGGAATGACATTCCTAACGAAAAAGGCCGCGAAGTGGACCCTGCCACCCGCAAACATGTGACCGGCGAA
>JANQSQ010000409.1 GCA_028283985.1 Rhodothermales bacterium
GAAGGCTACGGGCTTCTGCTCGATATCTCGGACCCTGTCAATCCGACGCGGATCGATGCGGTGGCCGATTCGGATTTCGCCTACTGGTACTCGGCAACCTTTAACAACGACGGGACCAGCATTCTCTTCACGGACGAATGGGGCGGGGGCGGTGCGCCGAAGTGCCGCGCCACCGATCCCGTGGAATGGGGGGCCAACGCGATTTTCACCCTCGAAGACGGCAAGATGCAGTTCAAGAGTTATTTCAAAATTCCGGAACCGCAGACGCCCGAAGAGAACTGTGTAGCGCACAACGGTTCGCTGATCCCGATCCCGGGACGCGACATCATGGTGCAATCCTGGTACCAGGGGGGCATTTCCGTTTTCGACTGGACGGATCCATCGAACCCTGTAGAGATTGCGTACCATGACCGGGGGCCCGTAAACCCGGACCGCATGGTGATGGGCGGGAGCTGGTCGGTGTACTGGTACAACGGCGTGCTCGTCAGTTCGGAAATCGCGCGCGGGCTGGACATCTTCGAACTGACGCCGAGCGAATACCTTTCGGAAAACGAGATCGCTGCCGCCGGGACGGTCAAGCTCGACTATCTCAATGCGCAGATGCAGCCCGCATTCGTGTGGCCGGCCACCTTTGTGCTGGCGCATGCCTACGTGGATCAGATTGAGCGCTCGGAAGAGCTCTCTGCGGACCGGATTGCGTCGCTGCGGGAAGAACTCGCCGCTGCCGAAGATGCATCGGGTGCGGTCCGGCAGGAGGCCTTGACGCTGTTGTCCGACACGCTCGACGATGAGGCAGCCGCTGCGGGAGATGCGGCGAAGGTGCGCATGCTGGCGAATACCGTGCGGGATCTCGCGACAGCGATGTAGTGCGTGGACAGCCAACGTAAGTAAAGAAAAATTTGTTGGCGCTTACTTGTGGGCGCTTTAACAGCAAACCCCGGCGGCCTAAAAACCGTCGGGGTTTTTCTTTTCTACTTCTCCGCACCGGCGTCATCGAAGAACACCTGCACGTCCGGCCAGGCGCGCCCGACGAGGGGCATGCCCTCCTCGGGGCCAAGCACCGACAGCATCGTCGCCAGCCCGTCCGAGAGGATGCCCTCCGGCGCGATGACGGTCACGGCGATGCGGTTGGTCAGAGGGATGCCCGTGCGCGGGTCCAGGACATGGGAGTACCGCACCCCGTCGATCACGGCGAACTGCACCGTGTCGCCGGAAGTGGATATGGCGGCGTTCGCCAGGTGGAACGTACGCCCGGAGAGCGGCTCCGTAATGCGCCAGCCTGTTTTGTTGTTTTCAGGCCCGTCGTTTTCAGACTTGTCCGCCGCGTTGCGTTCCTGCGGCGGCGCATCGCCTGTTACGATGTCCCCGCCGAATTCGATCATGGCGCGCGGGAAGCCATGCGCCCGGAGAATGGCCAGCGCTTCGTCCGCGGCGAATCCCTTGGCGATGCCGCCGAGGTCGAGGCGCATGCCCTTGCTTGCAAGCGTGGCCGTGGAATCTTCCGCATCGAGCCGGAGCAGGACATATCCGCTGCGCGACCGCGCGGTTTCCAGCGCGTCCGGTGCGGGCAGCGCGCCGGTGTCCCGCGCGGTGCGCCAGAGCTGCACCAGCGGCCCTGCCGTAATGTCGAAGGCGCCGCCGGACAGTCGGGCCAACTGCCCGGCCCTGCGAAGGACATGGAACAGCTCGGCGCTTACCGGAACCGGTCCCGCGCCGCTCCTTCCCGCAAGGCGCATCAGTTCGCTGTCCCGGCGGTAATCGCTCATAGTTGCGTCGAGGGCGGCAATCCGGTCGAAGGCGGCCGTGGCCCCGCGTTCCGCTGCCGCCCGGTCCGGCGCATACAAAACGATCCGGGCTTGTACCCCCATATGAACCTGCGTATATTCGTAACGATACAGGCCCCTCCGGTTCGATTTCCGATCTGAATCCCGATCCGTTTCGCGCATGGGCGCACACGATGCAAGGAATACGGCAACGATCGTGGCGGCCGGGATTCCGGACCATTTGACCGATCTCCGCAGCAACAGGATGTTTTTCCGAACAGGCATGGCAGTGTGCGGGTGTATGCCCCTTGCGGGTACGGCAAGGGCGCAGGACGCGGGTTCGGACGCGGACGTTTCCGCGACGGATGCGATGGAAGCCTATATCGAGACCTTCAGCGAGGCGCCTGCCGAAATCGATATGATTCCGGTCCCGGCGGGTTCCGTTTCCCTGAACGGGGAAGAGGTTTCCGTAGGGCCGTTCTGGATTACAGGGACGGAAATTCCCTGGGAGATTTTCGATATCTACGCATTCGGAAACGACGGGGAACCCGGCGCCGACGATGCGATACTTCGTCCGAGCAAGCCGTACGGCGCGCCGGACAGGGGATACGGGCATCGCGGGTACGCCGCCATCAGCATGACATACATTGTGGCGGAGGCGTTTGCGGACTGGCTTTCCGTCCGGACCGGCAAGACGTACCGCTTGCCGACCGAGGCGGAATGGGAATACGCCTGTCTGGCCGGCGAGCCGCCGGTCTCCGGCGATGCGCTCGACGGGCATGCCTGGTACTGGGACAATGCCTTCGACGCCACGCATCCGATCGGCAGCCTTGCTTCGAACGCGTTCGGGATCCGGGACATGATCGGCAATGCCGCGGAATGGTGCACCGGCCCGGAGGGCGCCCCGCTGGCGTGCGGGGGTTCCTTCATGGACAAGGCGGAAGAAGTGGGGTGCGCAGTGCGCAAGACGCCTTCTCCGAAGTGGCAGGAAACGGATCCGCAAATACCGAAAAGCAGATTCTGGCTCACGGACGGGCCGTTCATGGGGTTCCGGGTTATTCGGGAACCGTAACCACGGCGTTATTTCCGGCGTCCGGCCTTATCCTTTTTCAAACGCACAACGCACATAAACAAAGCAGACTCATGAAGCACAATCCTCTGGTATCGCGGCGCAATTTCGTAAAGAGCAGCGCCGCCGCTGCGGCAGGCCTCGCCTTCATGCCGAGCGGGAATTTCGCATGGGCCGCCGGTTCGGACACGATTCGCTATGGACTGGTGGGCTGCGGGGGCCGGGGGACCGGCGCCGCCGTCAATGCCGTCGAGGCAGCCTCCGGCGTGACGCTGGCAGCTATGGGCGATTTGTTCGAAGACCGTCTGGACAGTTCCAAGGCCAAGCTCAAGGAACAGCTTGGAGACGCCTATCAGGTAAGCCCCGAGCACGAATTTTCGGGCTGGGACGCCTGGAAGCATGTTATCGACAGCGATGTGGATGTCGTCATTTTCGCCACCCCGCCGGTGTTCCGTCCCATCCATGTGCCTTACGCGATAGAGAAGGGGCGCCATGTGTTCATGGAGAAACCTGTCGGCATAGACCCGGCAGGCGTACGCGTTTTCTTCGATGCGGCGGACGAAGCCGACCGCAAGGGGCTGTCCATCGTGGCGGGCACGCAGCGGCGGCATGAGCGCCGGTATCTCGAAGTCATGCAGCGGATTCATGACGGGGCGATCGGTCAGGTAGTGTCCGGCCAGGTATACTGGAATCAGGGCGGCCTTTGGAAGGTGGACCGCAAGCCGGGATGGTCCGACATGGAGTATCAGGTGCGCAACTGGCTCTACTACACGTACCTCTCCGGCGACCATGTGGTCGAGCAGCACATTCACAACATCGACGTGGCGAACTGGGCCGTGGGCGAAACCCCGATCAAAGCCTCGGGCGTCGGCGGGCGGCAGCAGCGCGTTTCGCCGGAGTACGGCCACATTTTCGACCATTTTGCGGTGAATCTCGAGTACCCGGGCGGCGCCACGATTCTGAGCATGTGCAAGCAGCAGGAGAACACGGCGAATTTCGTGGGCGAGCACATTATCGGCACGAAGGGCGCGTCCAATGCGGCCTCGTGGATCAAGGGCGAGAACGCGTTCCGGTTCGACGGCGAGAATCCGAATCCGTACGTGCAGGAGCACACGAACCTGATCGAGAGCATTCGCGGCGAAAAGCCGATCAACGAGGCGCGGCGCATGGCCGAGACCAACATTTCGGCCATCATGGTGCGCGAGGCGGCCTAT
>JANQSQ010000326.1 GCA_028283985.1 Rhodothermales bacterium
AAGCGGCACATGAAACGTGAGCGCATCCGCCTGCTCGATCAGGGTATCCAGCGGGAGATAGTTTCGCGCCGTTCCCGCCGGGTCGTCCGCCTCCGCAAGCGGCGGATCGCACAACAGCACCCTCATGCCCAGCGCGGCGGCCCGCACGGCCAGCCGGCTCCCGATGCGCCCGCATCCCACAATGCCCAGCGTCTTGTTCTCGAGGGGCTCCCCCCGGCTTACCGTCAGATAAAGAAGCGTCGCCAGTACATACTCGACCACGGAATCCGCGTTCGAGCCCGGTGCACAGGCGAACGGAATTCCGCGCTGTCGCAGATATCCCGTGTCGATATGATCCAGACCGGATGTCGCCGATCCCACGAACCGGACCGCGCTGCCGTCGAGCAACGCCGCATCGACGCGGGTGACGCTGCGCACAAGCAGCACATCCGCATGCCGGACCGTCTCCGGAGTCATATCCCGCCCCGAGAGGGTGCGTATAGGCCCCAGCGAACCGAACAGGTCGCCGACCAGCGGAATATTCTCGTCAGCTACGATGTGCAGGGGCGGCATGACGCACCGAAATGTACCAGGACCAGGAGCCGACCGGAAACGTCAAAAACCGACCCCGATACTTACCATGGTGGCGTCAAGACGCTGCTCGTCGGGACGTATGACCACATCGGCAAACTCATACTCGTCGTTGGTGAATCCCGATATGCCGAAGGCGCGCTTGACCTCAGGGTAAAACCGCAAACCGGCCAATCGAATTTCCAGACCCACCCCTACGGCAGCGGCCATGCTGAGCGTACGCAGCCGGTCCTGGTTGGTGGTATCCGTGGCGAATCGCAAGACAGGCCCGACCAGCACATACGGAGAAACGAAGGAACGGTCGTACTGGTACCGCACATCTATCGGGATTTCAATGTAGGTCACGAAGTGGTCGTCGCTGACGGAGCCGGTAACATCCGGAAACCCGGTATCCGGGGCGCCGCCGGGATCCACCGGATCCGGCGTCGTGATAAATCCCGTCGTATTGGACGGATCGAAAAGCCGGCCTGCATCCATATACCGCAATCCGGGGCGCAGCGAGAACGACCCCAGCGGCAGATTGACCCACAGGTGGATGTGCCATCCGGGAACCCGCTTCAGGGACGCCGTCTGGTCATCCGCCGAGATATCGCCCAGTTCGGAAAACGTCACTCCTCCGGCCACACCCATCTGGGCGTTTGCGGGCGTCGCCGCGGCCCCGCAAAGTATCAGGACCAAACCGATCGTACCGAAGAATGCTTTTCGCATAAGAGCGCCCCGTAAAGATAGTTGTGCAACCCGAACCACCTCTGTACTGCAACCTTAACCGCAAATGCAAGTTTCTGCATTACGGACAAACCGACAAACCCCTGTGAATATCGGCATTACATGTTACCCCGTGTACGGAGGCAGCGGGGTCGTTGCCACGGAATTGGGCAAGGCTCTTGCGCTCAGAGGACATCAGATTCATTTCATCGCGTACTCCATGCCGTTCCGGCTGGCGCACGTGACGGAAAATATTTCCTTCCATGAGGTAGCTGTCAACACATACCCCCTCTTCGAATATCCTCCCTATTCACTGGCTCTTACGGGCAAGATGGTGGATGTGGCGCGGTTCGAGCACCTCGATATCCTGCATGTGCATTACGCTATTCCCCATGCCACAAGCGCCGTCCTGGCCCGGGAAATCCTGCGCGAGCAGGGGGTGTACGTTCCGGTATTCACTACGCTGCACGGCACGGACATTACGCTGGTGGGGCAGGACCCGGGCTTTGCGCCGGTGGTGAATCATGCAATCAACCACTCCGACGGCGTAACGGCTGTCTCGGAATACCTCCGCAGCGAAACGAAGCGGCATTTTCAGGTCGATGCGCCGATCGAGGTCATTCCCAATTTCATCGACACCACGCGTTTCCGCCGCTGCGAAAACAAAGCCTTCAAGCAGGCGGTGTGCCCGGACGGCGGGAAAGTCATCGTGCACGTCTCGAATTTTCGCCCCGTGAAACGCGTGGAGGACGTGATTCGGGTCTTCCACCGCCTCGTGCAGGATGGCATGGCAGTGAATCTCCTGCTCGCAGGAGACGGACCGGACCGGATGTCCGCCGAACGGCTGGCCCGCGAACTGGGCGTATGGGGACAGATCCGCTTTCTGGGCAAACAGGAGCCGATCGAGGAGTTGCTATCGATCGCCGATGTGTTTCTCATTCCCAGCGGCTCGGAAACGTTCGGCCTGGCCGCGCTGGAAGCCATGGCGTGCAATGTGCCGATCGTGTCGAGCAATATCGGAGGACTGCCGGAACTGAATGTGGACGGCGAAACGGGCTTCCTGTGCCCGCTTGGCGACATCGATGCGCTGACGAGAAAAACCCGCGCCATTCTAAGCGACGATGCGCTGCAGCAGCGTCTTGCGAAGGGCGCCCGCCGCCGGGCCGTGGAGATGTTCGATCAGGACCGGATCGTGCCCATGTACGAGGCCTATTACGAGCAGGCTCTGCAAGCGGCCTGACGCCATGAAGCCCTGACACATGAGTCCGGGCTTGCCCACTGGTGGAGAAAGCATCATTTAAGGAGCCTCTGATTAAATCCGCATGGGCGAGGGCATTGGGACGCGCCTTCTCTCAAAACATAAACGTGCGATTGGCCGCGAGTTTGCAGGATATCCCCGGCCCTATGTTTTGTTCGAATGCGCGTCCCAATGCTCCTGTTCTCGGTTACGATTTTGCGGTTCGGCGTTGGGTGGTCTTGTTGCGCGCTCCAGGAGCGAATCGGCGAGTTTATCACGCTCCCCGTTGCAATTTTACCTGAAAAACTTTATTCATTATTCTTTTAATCCCCTGCGGATTCACCCACAAACACCACGGAAAAAGCCATGCTGACTGCGCTCATGAAAAACAGGATCGTTATCGCCTCGGTGGCGCTTTGTGCCGGATTCGTACTGGCGTATCTCGTTTTACCCCGATCTGCTTTGACCCCTGCAGACGTTTCTGATCTGTTGGAGGGCGATATACCTACTTCCTTTTTAGAGCCGCAAGATGGTGTACACGTGATTGTCGACGATATGCCTGAACTTGTCGGGGAAATGGCTGCTATCCAAAGCAAGGTGATGTACCCTGAGAGCGCCGTCAAGGCAGGCATGGAAGGACGCGTATACGTGCAATTCGTTATCAACGAAGAAGGCGGCGTACAGGACGTCATGGTTAGCCGGGGTGTTAGCTCCGACCTCGACGAGGAGGCCGTACGCGTCGTGAGCGAAGCGAAATTCACGCCCGGCATGCAGGACGGCAAACCCGTCAAGGTGCGCATGTCGATACCGATTACCTTCAAACTGAAACCGGATGCGATCTCTGCGGAAGCTGCCGGAACGCCGCAAGATGACGCTTACGTGGTGGTCGAGCATATGCCCGAAATCGTCGGCGGACTCAATACCCTTATGCAGGATATCAAATACCCGGAAATAGCTCACAAAGCCGGTATTGAAGGAAAGGTGATTGTTGGCTTCGTGGTGAACGAGGATGGCACCACCGGGAATGTGGTGGTGCAAAAAGGGATAGGGGCCGGCTGCGACGAGGAAGCCGTACGTGCGGTGAGCAAGGCCAAATTCAAACCCGGCATGCAGGACGGCAAACCCGTCAAGGTGCGGATGGTCATCCCGATTACCTTCAAGCTTCCGCAGACATAAGGATACTCTGATTAACTCCGGGAAACACCTTTCGGGCTTCGTTTCCCTGTTGTTTCAATAGAAACCGCCTCCGGTAACGTGGCTACTCGACGAATTACCTCGCCACGACGTGGAAGCAAAAGCGGCTTACGACATTGCGGCCAAGTTATTCTACGCCGTTCGGAAATTCGAAAAGACAAGCTACCGGGTAGGGCCGGGCCTAGTCGTTCATTGGATCACCCGAAAATGGCCGCTCCCGGCTGCCGCCTTGCTTCGCAAAGCCGCGAACGTGGCCGGGGATTCGGAACTGGAACGCTTTACAGACCAAGCCGATGGGAAAGCCTGGGGGATTGAAAACGCACAAACGCCATGTCATATTCCGTATACGCTGTAGTGGAAAAATGTACGGGAAGGATTAAGATCGGCTATTGCGAAACCCACTACCTCGGAAAGGTTGGCGGTGGTTTACTGTATCAGTTACAGAGGGGTAACCCAGATGAACTGTACCTTGCCTGGTCTCGTGATACATACCGGAAAAAACCGGATGCGAAAGACGCAGAAGAATTCGCGCATAATAAATTGGAACATTTGTGGATACGGGGAGAATGGTATAAGCCACCAGCATTGGACTTGCTGGAAGGGATTTTAGACGATTACGCGAAGCAATGAAAAGAACCCTTGCCCTAATTGTTTTCGGCTTGTGTCTGGTCGGATCCGCCGCTGCGCAAGTAACGCCCGGAATCCAAAAGGTTGCTGACGCCATACAAGCCGAAGCGGATGCCTGGCAAGCCTATGCGGACGCCCGGCAAACTGTTATAGACGCCGAGCAAACCGTTGCTGACGCTTGGAAAGCCGAAAATGACGCCGAGCAAGCCTGGGAGGATGCCGCACAAGCTGCGTCGGCCGCCGATCAAGCCGATGCGAACGCCCGGCAAGCATGGATAGAAGCGCAATTCGAAGCGGACACTCTGCAAGCTCGTGCTGATTCCCTGCAAGCCTATGCGAATG
>JANQSQ010000336.1 GCA_028283985.1 Rhodothermales bacterium
GGGTACAGTTTCGCGGCCGGGACATCATCTACAAGGAGCAGGGCATGGCTCTGCTGCAACGGTTTATCGAGGATTTGCAGGATGTGGCGCGGATCGATCAGCCGCCCCGCATGGAAGGGCGCCGTATGACCACGATTCTGACTCCGGACAAAAAGTAGGATACTCTGATCAAAACCACTTCGTTCAGCGCTTCACGTTCGTGCGTGAAGCGCCTTCGGGAGGCTGAGAGGGGTGCAAGAAAACCGGAACCTGACAGCTATCTGCATCGTATTTGTAGTTTGGGCCTTTTGCACAAAACAAGCGTCCCGTGCTCCGTACAGCATAGTCATGCGCAATTGCTAAAAAAGAGCCGAAAACGGTTGAAAACAGGCCGAAAATGGCTGAAAACGACTAAAATTTGCCCAAAACGGCCCGAAAACGCGCACCCTCGCAATGCCCCGAGCGCGCTTGGCGCCAGGATGCTTATGCCCAAAATGAAATCAAACAGCGGCGCCCGGAAACGTTTCAAGGTGACCGCAACCGGAAAACTGGCCCGGAAAAAGGCATACAAAAGCCATATCCTGACCAAGAAATCGGCCAAACGCAAGCGCGGACTGCGTGAAAGTACGCTCGTCGACAAAACCGACGCGCCGCGGATGAAACGGCTCATTCAATCCTGATTGTCCCTTTGTTCTTATGCCCCGTACCGCTCACAGCGTAGCATCGAGACGGCGCCGCAAAAAAATACTCCGGATGGCCAAAGGCTATCGCGGCGCGCGCTCGAAAATTTATACCGTTGCAAAGCATTCCGTCGAGAAAGCTTTGACGTATGCCTATCGGGATCGCCGGCAGCGCAAGCGCGTGTTCCGACGCCTCTGGATTACGCGCATCAATGCCGCGGCGCGCCTGAACGATACCACCTATTCCCGTCTCATGGGAGGACTGCGGAAGGCCGGCATTGACCTGAACAGAAAGGTGCTCGCGGATATAGCTGTGCACGATCCGGAAACGTTCCAGCGTATTACGCAGCATCTCTCCGGCAAATAAGCGGGCCTGGCAAGATGCCCGACGACATCCTGAAAGATATCGAGTCGGAAATCATTGACTCGAAGGAGTCCGCCGAGGCGTTCCGGGTCAAATACCTGGGCAGGAAAAGCGGAAAAATCACCGGAATGCTCAAGCGGATTCCGGAAGCGCCCCCGAAGGAACGCAGAGAACTCGGCCGGCGCATCAACGAACTCAAAAAACGAGCGGAAGAGCGTCTGGCGTCTTTCGAGGCTCATCTGCATAAACCGGACGCTACCGGACCGCAAACGGGCATCGACCTCACGCTTCCGGGGCGATTCCCGGCGCCTCCGGGTTCCATCCACCCGCTGACGCACACGTTGAACGAAATCGCCCGCGTCTTCGAAGGATTCGGGTTTTCGATCGCCACCGGACCCGAAATCGAAACGGAATGGCATAACTTCACGGCGCTTAATTTCCCGTCGAACCACCCCGCGCGGGACATGCAGGACACCTTCTACCTGGAACCGGATCGCGTCCTGCTGCGCACGCACACATCGCCCGTGCAAATACGCACTCTGCTGGCCGAGCAACCGCCTGTGCGCGTCATCGTGCCCGGGCGGGTGTACCGTAACGAGGCCGTTTCCTACAAATCGTACTGCCTGTTCCATCAGGTAGAAGGGCTGTACGTGGACGAAGGAGTCACCTTTGCCGACCTGAAGCAGGTGCTGCGCCTGTTTGTGCAAGCGCTGTTCGGCGGCGACGCCCGGATGCGCTTCCGCCCCAGTTTTTTCCCGTTCACCGAGCCCAGCGCCGAGGTGGATATCTGGTGGTCCGACGAAGCCGTACCGGAGAATGGGCGCTGGCTTGAAATCCTCGGATGCGGCATGGTGGATCCCAATGTATTCGACGCCGTCGATCTGGACCCGGAACGATGGACCGGGTATGCTTTCGGTATGGGCATCGAGCGTATCGCCATGCTGCGGTATGGAATCCGCGACATCCGTACGTTCTATGAAAACGACATCCGGTTTCTCGAACAGTTTTGAGGCCTGTTAAGGAACCTTGGGAGGCGCCTTCTCTCAAAACATAAACGTGCGGTTGGCCGCGAGTTTGCAGGATATCCCGGGCCCGATGTTTTGTTCGAATGCGCGTCCCAAGGTCCTCGCCCA
>JANQSQ010000340.1 GCA_028283985.1 Rhodothermales bacterium
GTTGTTGCTTGCCCTGCGCATCAGCCCGCTTCAGTCGTTGCTGAGCGCGCTTGTTCCCTCGAACAGCCTGGGCATGTTGATGAGTTTCGCCATTGCTTCGGGGCAAGTCGGGATCGGCATCAGCGGAGCGATAGCCGGTCTGGCCTACGCGCGCTACGGCTACTGGAGCAATACGCTGCTTGCCATCGCCGCGGTTTTAATCATGGCGGTAATGGTCTGGCGTGGCCTGCCGGAGCCGCAGAAGACAGCCCCTGCACAATAGTGTTGCGCCATGCCCCGATCCGGAGCATCCCGCCCCTTGGGCGATGTCCTCGAAGTTCTTATTGACCGGATGAACATCCGGGACCGGCTCGAAGAAGCGAAAGTGGTGGATACATGGGAGCAGTTGGTCGGACCGGAAGTGTGCGCCGTCATGGACGGAGCCCGGGTGCGGGGCCGGAAACTCTTCGTCACGATCACGAGCGCTCCCTGTCGTCAGGAAATGCACCTCGACCGGTCGAGGTGGCGTGATCGCCTCAACAAGCAACTCGGCGCCGAACGCATCGAGGAGATCGTGTTCCGGTAGAAGGGTGGACTAGTGCTAACAGACCCTACTCGTCGAATTTCCTGAAAGCCACCGACGTGTTGTGGCCGCCGAACCCGAACGCGTTGCTGACGGCCACCCGCACCGGACGATCCTTCGGCTCATTGAAGGTGTAATCGAGGTCGCATGCCGGGTCTGTCTCCTCGAAATTAATGGTGGGCGGGACGCGGTCATGCACGATCGCCAGGATGGCTGCGATGGCTTCGACCGCACCGGCCGCGCCCAGCAGGTGGCCGGTCATGCTTTTCGTGGAAGACAAACTCATCGCATAGGCATGGTCGCCGAACACGTGCTTGACGGCTTTCGTTTCCGCTACATCGCCGAGAGGCGTGGATGTACCGTGCATATTCAGGTAGTCCACTTCTTCGCCTTTCAGGCCGGCGTCCCGGAAGAGGGAATACATGGCCAGCGCGGCGCCATCTCCCTCGGGATCCGGGGCTGTCATATGATATGCGTCGGCGGACATGCCTACGCCGATGATTTCGGCGTGAATCCTCGCGCCCCGGTTCCGGGCATGGTTCAGTTCTTCGAGGACGAGCGCCCCGGCGCCTTCGCCCAGGACAAATCCGTCGCGACCGGCGTCGAAGGGGCGGCTGGCTCTGGCGGGATCGTCGTTTCGCGTCGAGAGGGCACGGAGCGCGTTGAATCCGCCTACGCCAAGCTCTGTGACGCTGGCTTCCGAACCTCCCGAAAGAATCGCGTCGGCCTGTCCCTGCCGGATCAGCATAAAGGCGTCCCCGATGTTGTTGTTGCCCGTTGCGCACGCAGAAACGATGCAGTAATTCGGTCCCCGGAAACCATACTTCATCGAAATATGCCCGCTCGCGATGTCGGGGATCATCATCGGAATGAAAAACGGCGAGATGCGGCGGGGGCCTTTGTCGAGATGAATCGATGTTTGCTTCTGGAATGTCTCCAACCCGCCGATGCCGCTTCCGAAGACGACGCCGATACGATCCTTCATGGCCTGCGGCAAGTCATTGTCCAGGCCGGCGTCGTGTACGGCCTGCTCCGCTGCGACCAGCGCAAACTGGGCGAACCTGTCCAATCGGTTCACTGCCTTCGACCCGAGGATTTCCCTGGCGTCAAACTCCTTGAGTTCGCAAGCGAACTTCGTTGGAAAAGATTCCGTGTCGAACAGGGTGATCGGAGCCGCTCCGCTTTCCCCCCGCATCATGGCTTCCCAGAAGGCGTCTACGGAGTTTCCAAGCGGGGTAAGGGCGCCCATCCCCGTAATTACAACTCTGCGTTCTTTTGGCATAAGGGACGTAGGCGTAGCGCGGCCTTACGAAACCTTTTCCTCGAGATAACTCACTGCATCGCCCACCGTTGCGATGGTTTCTGCTTCCTCATCGGAAATGGTGATATCGAATTCCTTCTCGAACTCCATGATCAACTCAACCGTGTCAAGCGAGTCCGCACCGAGGTCATTCGTGAACGAAGCGTCGGAAACGACATCGGACTCTTCAACGCCCAGCTTCTCCACGATAATGGATGTGACCTTCTCTGCGATCGGGTTCGCCATGATTCAAAGCCTCCGGTAAATTGGTGGAACATGCCGCGGTGTTTCCCGGCAAGCGGGAAGTCGATCCGGCGGCGGTTTGGTAAGAACCTTTTTGTCAGGAACGCCCGAAGTTACGGCAGGGTGCTTGTATAAGCAACGTTGCGGTGCGCTGAAACCTTGACGCAGTCTTTGTAAAATCGCATTAAGGGGCTGTCGGAACGAATCTATATTGCGAAATTCCCGTTGGATTAGGCCCCGCCCTACGGGTTCCGCCGGTCACGGCGCCGCTCTTCGTTGCTCGTCGCTCATTTGGAACCGCCAAACTTCACTCCTCGCGCCTTGATTGACGCCGTGCCTGACGA
>JANQSQ010000345.1 GCA_028283985.1 Rhodothermales bacterium
CACGGATCGTACGGAAAAAATGTAGCGGACTTCCGGGAGCAACCCGCCAAAGGCAATGCCGTTCTCTGACTTTTCAACGCGGGTCCAGGGAATCGCCTCCGCGCCAATATAGGCGTCTCCCACATCCACATAATAGCCTTCTCGAACCCGGTACTCGAAATACTCGATGGGCCCAACATGCTCAGGGCGGGTCCATGCGACGTGCATCACGGCCTTGCCGTCCTCAATACTGTGGCGCGCGCCAAGATTGTTGGGACTATAGAGGAATATCGATCCGCCCGCGCCGCCCGATCCGCCCGCGCCGCCCGACCCGCCTGTGCCCGGTCCACCATTACCTGACAAGGACGGCGCAAGGATATACAACCCGTCCGCACTGCTGGACACCGCAATGATTCCGCTCCCGAACCAGGGATAACTGCTCCACGCTCCGGCAGGGCCTGATGCATCTGAGGAAGGATACACATCGAAGTACGCCACTTCGCGGATCGCGTCGAGCCACAACTCGCCGTCGTAGGAAATATCCATAACGCGCAATCCGGCCGTATAGTTCGCTTCGTACAATTTGTCCCCCCGGATGTACAGGTTATGGTCTGTGGCAGGGGTCGGCCCATGCCAGGCGCCCACAAAAACGGGATCGTCCAGTTCCTGCACATCGAAGATCAGGGTGCGGGTCCTGTCGGCGCTATATCCCTCATCCAGTTCGTCGTTTACGAAAAAATAACGCTGGTCTTGCGTCAGCCATCCCTGGTGCGTGTAGCTGGCATCCGGGTATCCGAATACGCCGAGTTCTTCAGGCGAAGCCGGGTCCGTCACATCCGTAATGGCTCCGCCATCCTCGTCGGAAGTGAAGCAAATGTCTTTCCCTTTATATCTCGTATCCGGCCCGCTGTAACGAATGCATTGCGCATCGTGCGTGTATCCTCTGCCCGGAGACGGGTTGTAGCATCCTGCAAACGCGGGCGACGTCGGATCGCTCATGTCCACGATATGCGGCCCCGAACCGCATGCAAATCCGGTCGGCGCCTCCTGACGACCCTGTATGCCGACGATATATACATGATCCGCTTCTTCGTTGACGACCACATTATGCGCCGAACCGAAGGCGTCGTACAGTGCAGTGGGGTCGAAGGTCGCCGTAAGATCGGTTACATTCCGAAGCTGCGAAAGGTCGAACACCTGCATACCGTGCGCACCGGCGGCGTCGGCTACAACGACCGCATGATCGTTCACCACCTTTACGTCGCGCCACGTACTGGCGTTACTGCCGGGCGTCCTGGGCAGCATTCCGACGAAGAAGGGATTTTCGGGATTGCTCAGATCGAAGAATGCAACGCCGTCGCGACGACCGAGCAGCGCGTACTCTACGCCTGTCACGGGATCGGTCCAGCCCCAGACGTCATTGAAGCAGGCCCAGGAAGAGCATAGAAATCCCTCCATGTCCTCTTCAGGCACGAAAGCCAGCAAATCGAGATCTTTGCAGGGATACCCTGCGGCTTCTCCATCCACACAGGGAACCCGCCCTGCGATGCGCGTCGGCCGGGAGACTTCGGGGAAGAGGGCTTCCACGCGAACCGACGCGGCCTTGCCGTCCCCGGCCTGCTGCTGGAAGAATCGGCCCGAAGAAGCCTCTGCCGCAGAAAGGCCGAACAAAAGCGCAAGGCCGAGAAGAGCGCATCCTGCGAAACGGACAGACCGGCCGGAAAAATTCGTATAATTTTGAGGAATTACATACATGGGCTGCCACGCCTCCGTTTGTCTCTTCGGCGCCGGTAGGGCTGCCTGACCGCTTCATCCTCCCTGGCCTTGCCCCCCGGCCTGCGCAGAGGGACAACCACTCAGCTTGATCGCGTCCGCTCCGTCACGAATTGCCCAACCCTTAATTAATTATATGCAAATAATTGTGTCTATTTTGTGATTACTTAGTGTTAATTTGTGATTTTTTCGTGACTGTATTGCTATCTCTTAATCTCTAATGGAAAATCGCGCTCCGGACAATGCACCACGCCATGTCGGGCAACGACCGACGAAGCCCTTTGGCGAC
>JANQSQ010000350.1 GCA_028283985.1 Rhodothermales bacterium
GGCGGAGACAGGCTTGCCGCAAGGAGAAGTTACCGCCGCGGCTTTTCCGGACTCCGTAGGGATCGGCAGTTACCGCATCGACCTGCACCCGTCCACCGGGGGGGACAATTACATCGACATCGGTTCGCTGCCCTTTGAAATTCCTCTGGGCGCTCTGCTTCCCGTGCGCATGGAGAACCTGCTGCCCGCCGCCAAGAACATCGGCACGACGCACATTACGAACGGGTGCTATCGCCTCCATCCCGTGGAGTGGAATATCGGGGAAGCCGCGGGCCAACTGGCGGCATTCTGCAAGCACGGGGATCACGTACCCCGGCAAGTACGCGCCAACCCGCAATTGCTGGAAGATTTCCGGCAGTCCCTGCGGCGACAGGGCGTTGAAATTCGCTGGCCGGACCCTGCGCGTCGTGCAAGGTAGCATCGACTGCCCGGTACGCGATGTTTAATTCCCTATAAAAGGTATCAAGCAAGAGTACCTAAAATCGATACAATTCCCAAATTTCCCGAATAACACTTTGGGAATTCCAACCCGCCACTTGGGTCGATGCTTTTGCAACCATAGAAGATGCACGCTGTTGGCCCCATGGATGTACTGCAAGGATTGGTTTCTCTTGATTCATAGAGGCATTAATTTCTTTCTGTATCCACTTGCTATAATTCACGTACATTCCTGTGGGAATAACCACTACATGACTTCTTTCTATTCTTCTCAAAATCGCTTCCATAAGATCGAAATCTTTTCCTGAACTGTGTATTGGATTATTTTGGGGAACTGAATAATCCAAAAAGTTAATTGAAGCCTGACCAACACCCCAACTTCTCTCGAATATCCAATTCCTCAAGATTTGGTAGTGCCCCGAATAGGCCCATGAATGGCTAATAAATATGTGTATTTGATGTGTACTCATAGGGCAATATAAGTTTTGATAGGCATGATGATGCCGATTAAAAAAATGCACATCTTCAGAAAACCAAAAATCCAAGGTGTGATGGATTCAGTTTTTGTGAAAGGTATGTATTTATCAGGATCCTTACCCTCACCCAAAACCACCCACTCCAATTCGAAAATTCGTGCGGGCAGCTGTCGTTCAAGGGCATGTATTACAGCAAATTTTCCCTTACTCAACTGCTGAAATGAGGTAATGATTTTACGCCAAACGAAACATAGAAGCACTCCGCCAATACCCAGGCCAATAAGTGCGCCATACCCCAAGGTACTAGACTCACCATTGCGCAATAACAAACCAGCAGCAGTAAGGAGAATAGAGTTTACCGAGAGAAAAAAAGTGTTTACATTCTGACGACGCGAAGTCAATGATTCGGATGTCCCCACAAATAGTTTATACTGCGCCAGCAGTGCCTGCGTGTCGGAATCAGAAAGTTTCTTATTGATGAATTTCTCAGCATCGGCCGGGTTACTATCTTTGTTCATTCAATGCACCTACTATCACATTAATGTCCCAAGGCATCGGCGCAACGCCGATTTCTGACAGTGCAGCAGGTATTCGTACCGTATCGGGTTGTAAATAGACCGCCAGAACCCGTTTACCAAGGCCAACACTTTTTCGGATTTCCCAGTTTACTGGCTCGCTCTGCCAAGTAGTGGCGCCTACCAAGCAGATCGTTGCATTTGAATCTCGAATCAGGCGCTCAGCATGCATCTTCCATGCCCCCTCGACGGGTTCCTTGATGGAATAATCCCGAAACATCAGACCTGAGCGGTTATTCCTCGCCTGGCCTCGGAATAAATCAACCAAAGCCTTATGCTCCATGGAGAAACTGAGAAAAACGCTGGGCGGCATGGATGATGCTTCATTTAATGACCGCTTCAAGGAAGCTTGGCGATAATAACGCCGGAAAACACCAACTGTGCCCAATGGGTTATTGCTGCTCGAGAAAAAAGTTCCCAATCCCTGATTTTCGACAGCGCGTGATCACCGCTTCTTGTCCATGGATCGTTGGCGGTGATCCGCTGCGTTTCACAGCACTATCATGCAAAGCCCTCAATCTGTCATTTTCTTTATGATCCCAGTGATTTGAGATAATACCGACTCGTGCAGTTTCGGCCTGGGCTTGAGAAACCACTGGGCCCTATCCCTCTACTTCACGTACCGCGGCCTGCGCCTTGCGCCTCAGAAAGATTGCCAGAAGGAGAGAAATCCCGACCCCGATCAGCAGCACGGTCACATACATCACGACCGTTTGAAAGGCGATATTGGTCAGCAGAGGGCTCTGGGCTCCCATCGTGGCTTCGAATGCCTGAAACTCTTCCGCCGTCATGGATGCGCGGGCCAACTCCGTCTGGTAGTCCATGTACTTCTCTGTGAAATCGGGATCGATGACTTTCACATAGAGAAGGTTGTAGGCTGCGAAGGCAAGGGCGGGAAGCTCGGTGACGACGACACCGACCAGCCAGGCCTTCCCGAAGGAAATGCTGCCCTCGGACATCTTGTCCCGGTATTCCCTGACGCCGAGATAAATGGGAATGGCAAGGGCTGCCACGATCGTCGTGTATCCGATGACCTCGCCCATCGCGAAATCCTCCGCATCGGGGATGCCCGTGATGAGCAGCACGAGCAGGTTGACGCCGATCATGATGGCGGCGCCGATCCCGCCGTAGTAAAGCAGCATGCGCTTCATGATTCCATACCGGTTCGTGACGGAAAATTTAGGGCCTGTTAATACGAGCGATATCGAAATGTACGGCGCAGAATCTTTTGGGCATCGAAAAAAAAAGTTTCGTACGCCGTTAGCTGGCGCAACAAGACCATCTAACGCCGAACCGCAAAATCGCAACCGAGAACAGGAAGGGACCTTGGGGTGCGCATTCGAACAAAACATCGGGCCCGGGATATCCTGCAAACGCGCGGCCAACCGCACGTTTATGTTTTGAGAGAAGGCGCGTCCCAAGGCCCTCGCTCATGCGGATTTAATCAGAGGTTCCTTAAATATCCTCCAGGAGCCGGGAGGCGGCCACGGCATGGATTCGTTTCCCGAGGGGAAAACTCTCTGCGCCGGCATGAATCACATCGATGCGATTCAGTTTCAGATCGTCGAGCGCCGACCGCATCGAGGGGGTCACAGCAGGAGCCGTCGTACGTTTGATCTCGAAGCCGCGTAATCCGGCCCCTTGCTGCACCACGAGGTCTATTTCCGCGCCGGAATGCGTTCCCCAAAAATAGCATTGCCGATCTTCGACGCCGAGCGCCCGGATCAGGTTTTCGAGAATGAATCCCTCCCATGACGCGCCGATTTTGGGATGCCGCTCCAGTTCCAGGCGCGTGGTTACGTTCAGGAAGCGGTGCAGCAACCCGGAATCGCGCAAGTAAATCTTTGGCGATTTGATCTGGCGCTTGGCCAGATTGGCGCTCCAGGGTTTCAAACTCCGTACCATGAAGGTGGCTTCAAGAATATCCAGGTACCGGCGTACGGCGTGGTGAGAGACGCCGAATGCGCGCCCCAACTCCGAACCGTTCCACGTCTGAGCATGATAATGAGCAAGCATGGACCAGAAGCGATCCAGTAGGGCACTGGAGACGGTAATGCCGAATTGGGGGATATCCTGCGCCAGAAAAGTCTGCAAAAAGTCTCCACGCCAGCGATAGCTTTCCTGATGGCTGTGCGCGGTGAAGGAACGCGGAAAGCCACCCCGAAGCCACAGGAGATCGGCCTTGTCTACAGTAACCTCGGACAGGGAAAGGCCGGGGAGTTCGTAATAGGCAATGCGACCCGCCAGGCTCTCCGAACTTTGCCGGAGCAAGCTTGGGGATGCGCTGCCGAGCACAAGAAAACGGGCTGGCGCCGACGCTCGATCCGACAACACCCGGAGCGTCGGAAAGAGTTCGGGACGGTGCTGTATTTCGTCCAGTACGATCAATCCGCGCAAGGAGGAAAGCGCGAGCAGAGGATCGGCAAGACGCGCCAGATCGGCAGTGGATTCGAGATCGAAGAGGTGCGTCGGCCCGCTTCGCCGCCCGGCAAGTTCACGGGCAAGGGTCGTTTTGCCCACCTGCCGCGCCCCAAGCAGGGCAACTACCGGATTCCGGGATATGAGCCGCTCCAGAGCCTTTATATGTGCATCGCGCCGGATCATAATCTGAATGATACGAAATTACCTTGAAAATTGGAAGAGTGTCGTCCAATTTTCATGTTAAAAGGCGATTGGCGGGAACGCAACTCGTGGGAACGCGATTGGCAGTAATGCAACCGGCATGTACAGACGATGCCGATTAGCCGGATTTTTCCGAAAGAGACGCCGACGGACGCCTTATCGCAACATTCCCTGATCAGGGCCTAGCCACTATGCAGCAGCGCTCTGCGGGGCCTGTTTTCCTGTCAGGCCAGGCGCCGCGAGCGCAGTGTGGCCCAGACAGATAAAGGCGGCAAGGAGCGCAGATCCCTCCGTAATACCACAGCATGCGCTGCTTCACTTCTTCAATTTCCCGTCCAGGCTGGCCGGGCCGGAGCCGGACACCGAAAGGAAAGCGAACGCCGCCATATACAGCAGCGCAAGTTCCCCATGGTTCTGAATCGGCAGGCCGCCTTGCGGCGCGTGGGCCATGAAATAGGCCACGAGCATCATGAGCGCAAGAATGGCTGCAACCGGCGTGGTCAGAAGACCCACGACGACAAGCAGGCCGCCGAAGAATTCAAGCACGCCTGCAAGCCCCATGAGCGAAAACAATTCCGCCGTACCGCCGGATTCGCCCATGCCGCCAAACCAACCGAAGAGTTTCTGGGCGCCATGCTGCATGAACAACAAGCCGATCAGAATGCGGGCAAACGCATGGGTGAAGCTCCGGATAGAGCGACCGGTGGGCGAATTGAGAAAACTCGACATCGTTCCAGGGGATTGGTTAAGAAGCACCCTATATTAATTAGGTGAAAGCGCTTACAAAAGCAAGCCCGGATTACGATTCCCTCCTTTCCCCGGCAAAGAATTTCCCCGCGAGCGCGTGGGACACACCGGAACGGACCGCGCACTTTGGGGACGGATTATCCCGCTTGTTCGTCGAGCTCCATTTCCAGAATGATCTCCACGCTGCTTCCTACCACCAGTCCGCCGGTTTCCGTCAGGGCGTCGAATTTCAGATTGTACTCGAAGCGATCGATCATCGTCCTCGCTTCGAACCCGGCCTTACGTCCCTCTCGACCTGCGGCCATGCCCAGGAATTCGGCGTCCAGCATGATCTCCTTCGTAACATCCCGGATGGTCAGATCGCCGACGAGTTTGAATTCGCCGCCGTCGAGGTCGCGAACCTCCTTGCTCACGAACCGCAGTTCCGGAAATTCCTCGGCATTGAAAAAATCGTCCGAGCGAAGATGGTTGTCGCGGCGCTCGTTCCCGGTGTCAACGCTGCTTGTCCGGATGGTCGCGTCCACCGAGAGGGTACTCAGGTCTTCCGGATCGAACTGTACCGTGGCTTCGTACTCGCCGAAAGCGCCGCGCACATTGGAAATGCCGAGATGACGCACCTTGAACCCGACGTTGGAATGGGTCTTGTCCGGATGGAAGGTGACGATCCCGGCGCGATCATGAACCGGAAACACTGCGCCGGTCAAAAGGAAAGCGGTGGCCAAAAAGGCGGCGGTAAGAAAACGAACAGGTTTCATGGTGCGAAAAGGCTGTGAGCAGGTCGAAACAAATGTGCGTGTAATACTACATTCGGGCTGTGCGGTTCTGCGAACATAAGGCTACGCCATTTTCCGGACAGCCTCGCAAAAAATCGTCATCTATGCATTTTTTGCATAATTTCCTCCTTTTTTATGCAATTTCTGCATAGTTGGCCTTTTCGGCCTGCGCTGACCAGGGCCTGTTAACACCCGCCTGCAGACTCCGCATCCGCTGCCAGTTCCTGCAGGAGTTCCCAAAGACGACGGACATGCTGTTCCCTCGTACGCAGATTCCCGATCGCGACCCGTATCGTGTACCGTCCCCGCAATTTGGTATGGGAAAGGAAGAACTCGCCGGTTGCGTTGATCGCGTGCATGAGGCGCTCGTTGGCGGTATCGGTCTCTTCCTCACTGGCTCCCTCGGGCCGGAAACGCAGGCAGACGAGCGAAAAATCGGTCGGGGCCATGCGCTCGAAGTCAGGAGAAGCATCGACCCAGCCGGCAAGCAAGCGGGCAAGCCGGATGTGCTCGCGCAGGGCGTCCGCAATGCGTTCGGAGCCGAATGAGCGCAGTACGTACCAGAGTTTGAGGGCGCGAAACCGGCGCCCCAGCGGGACGGCGTACTCCATATAATTGACGGTGCGGGAGTATTCGCGGCTCCGCAGGTACTCCGGCACAAGCGAGAGCGCATTGCGCAGGTATTCCGGGCGCGCGGTATAGAATGCCGTCAGGTCCATGGGGACGAACATCCACTTGTGCGGATTGACGACGAACGAATCGGCGCGATCGCACCCTGCAAAGTGATGGCGCATCTCCGGAAGCATGGCGGATGCGCCCGCATAGGCTGCATCGATGTGCAGCCAGAGCGCATGTTCGGCGGCAATATCCGCAATGGCGGGAACCGGATCCACCGCCGTAGACCCCGTAGTCCCCACCGTGGCAACGACGGCAATGGGAGCAAAACCGTTCCGCAGGTCCGAAGCGATCGCCACGCGCAGCGCATCGGGCTGCATGGCGTACCGTTCGTCCACTGCGATCTTGCGGCACGCCTCCCACCCGACACCAAGAGCCCCCGTCGTCTTTTCGACAGAGGAGTGTGCGTGCTCCGACGTATAAATGACGAGGCGGTTCAGATCCAGCGTCGACCCTGCTTTTTCGGCATTGGAGGCGGCAAATTCGCGCGCAGCGATCATCGCATGAAGGCTGGCCGTGGAAGCCGTTCCATGGATCATGCCGAACCAGGACAGCGGCAGCCCCAAAAGCCGGGCCAGCCACTGCAATGTTCTTTCTTCGAGTTCGGTCAGGGCAGGCGACGAATTCCACATCAGGCCGACGTTGTTCAGCGCAGCGCTCAGGGTTTCCGCCAGCACCCCCGGAGACGATCCGCCTGCGGAGAAGTATCCCATGAAACCGGGATGATTCCAGTGCATCGCGTGGGGGATGATCGTGCGCTCGAAATCGGCGAGAATATCGCCATACGGGGACGGGCGGACAGGCGCTTCCTCCGGCAACTTGTCGAGCAGCGCGCCAGGCTCGACATCGGGCTGCACGCGCAGCCGTTCCGGATGCGCAATGTAGTCGGCGATCCAGTCTATGACGGCGTGCCCTGCTCGACGGAATTCTTCGGATTCCAGGTCGCCTGCCGGCGGAGATTCGGGGAGATCAGGCATCAATT
>JANQSQ010000405.1 GCA_028283985.1 Rhodothermales bacterium
GTGTGAGCACGTCGTAGTTGGGGCAGCTCCGGCACCCCTTCCAGAACACATCGTCATCCGTCAACTCGGAAAACGTCACTGGCTTGTACCCGAGGTCGGAATTTATCTTCATCACGGCCAGACTCGTCGTGATGCCGAAGACCCGGGCCTCCGGGTATTTTTCGCGCGACAACTCGAAAATCCGTCTCTTTATCTTCTTCGCCAGCCCCATCTTGCGAAAATCGGAGGCCACGATCAGCCCGGAATGAGCCACATACTTCCCGTGATCCCAACTCTCGATGTAGCAAAATCCCGCCAGGCGGTCGCCGGCCAACGCAATGACCGCCTTGCCTTCTTCAATCCTTGCCTGCACATACTCCGGGGCGCGCTGGGCAATACCCGTCCCTCTGGCCGCCGCCGCCTCTTTGATAAGGGAGCTGACCGCAGACGCATAGCGGACATGTTCGGGCCGGGCGGCCATGACGACCACCTCCTCGATCACATCGATCTCCTGTATCGGTGCAGGTTCCGGTAACTGCATGGGTTGTATCGTTCGAAATAACGTTTTCGTAACGGACAGAACCAAAGAAAACGAGAGAAGCGCCCGATTGATCCTGTACCGGACTATATCGGCGGTCCGGGGTCACGGAGATGAGGTCACTGGGCTGGCCGATAGTCCCTGGGACTGTACCGCTACGATCCAGAGGCCAGATCGGCCAACTGCTCCATATTATCCGCGGTCTGCAGCGCAGTAATAATCTCCTCGAGCGCCCCGTCCATCACTTTGTGGAGCGGATGATTCTTGTCGTTGCCCTCGAGGCGGTGATCGGTAACACGGTCCTGGGGAAAATTATAGGTTCGTATCTTGGCCGAACGGTCGCCGGACCCTACCATGGACCGGCGGACTTCGCTGCGCTCCGCCCGGCGCTTTTCCATTTCCTGCTCGTAGAGACGCGAACGCAATACCCGAAGGGCCTTGTCCTTGTTCTTGTGCTGACTTTTTTCGTCCTGGCACGTCACGACCAGACCGGTGGGCACATGCGTGAGCCGGACCGCCGAATCCGTCGTATTGACCGACTGCCCGCCGGGACCGCTCGAACGATACACATCCACCTTGACGTCGTTCGGACCCAGACGTACGTCAATGTCCTCCGCTTCCGGCAACACGGCCACCGTGGCGGCGGACGTATGCAGACGCCCGGAAGATTCCGTAACCGGCACACGCTGCACGCGGTGCACACCGCTCTCGAACTTCATGAAACCGAATGCATCTTCTCCCCGGATCGACAGCACGATCTCCTTGAAACCGCCCTTGGCGCCCGGAGATACATTCATTACTTCGACCTTCCAGCCCCGACCCTCGGCGAATTTCTGATACATGCGGTACAGATCGCCGGCGAAAAGCCCTGCCTCGTCTCCACCGGTTCCCGCGCGAATTTCGAGAATCGCATCCCGGGCGTCTTCAGGAGCTTTCGGAATTATTTTCAAGCGCAGATCGGCCTCGATGGCGGACAGGTTGGCTTCGATGGTTTCCAATTCGGCGCGGGCCATATCCGCCAGCTCGCCGACCGGCTCCTCCGCCAGTATGGCCCGTACATCGTCCCGTTCCGAGGTGGCTCGCTCGTAGGTATCGATAGCCTGGACAAGTCCTTCGAGCGTGGTGCGCTCCCGTCCCAGCTCCCGGAGGCGTTGGGGATCGGTGGCCACATCCTCCCGGGCCATCAACCGGTTGATCTCTTCGAACCGATCTTTAATCTCCTGAAGTGCATCCAGACGAATCATGGCCCCAGCGGCGCCTCAGGCCAAAGCCGGCGCATCGCGAACTACCCGTCCGATCGCCTGCGCAATGAGCCGGACCTGCGCCATCAGATCAACGAATTGTTCGAAATAAAGCGATTGAGGACCATCGCTCTTCGCCATATCGGGATTCGGATGCACCTCCACCATGATTCCATCGGCCCCGGCAGCCACCGCTGCGCGCGCCATCGGAAGGACCTTCCCTCGTACGCCCGTGCCATGGCTCGGGTCGACAACGATCGGAAGATGGCTGAGCTTTTTGATCACCGGCACCGCGGACAGATCCAGCGTATTGCGCGTATACGTCTCGAACGTGCGGATACCGCGCTCGCACAGCACTACGTGCGGATTGCCTTCCGAAAGCACATATTCGGCGCTCATCAGCCACTCGCTGATCGTCGCCGAAGGACCGCGTTTCAGAAAGACGGGTTTCCGGAGTTTCCCGACTTCTTTCAGAAGCGGGAAATTCTGCATGTTGCGCGCGCCGATCTGGAAAATGTCCGCATACCGGGCTATCAGTTCGATCTGACTAACCTCCATCACTTCGGTAATGGTCTTGAGATCATGTCTGTCGGCAGCGGCGCGCAACAATTGCAATCCCTCCTCCCCCAGGCCCTGGAAAGAATAGGGAGAAGTGCGCGGCTTGAACGCGCCGCCGCGTAAAAACGCCGCTCCGCAGGCAGATACATGCGCCGCCGTATCTTCGATCTGCTGTTCGTCCTCGACCGAACAGGGACCGGCCATTACCACCACCTCCTCGCCGCCTATGGATACGCCCTTCACGTCGACCACCGTATTTTCTTTCTTCCAGGACCGGCTGGCGAACTTGTACGGCTCGGTGACCCGATACACCTCCGCCACGCCCTCCATGACCCGGATATTCCGGGGATCGAATTCGGGCTTCACGCCAATGGCGCCTACTACCGTCTGGTTCACCCCGCTGGAACGGTGTACGTCGAATCCGTATTCGTTCAGACGCTCGATTACGTCCTGAATCCGGCTTTCTTGCGCACCCGGCCGAAAAACTACGATCATGAGAATGAGTGGAATGATTGGTACGCGCGCGACGGAAGAACCGGGCGAGTGAATGCGGCGCACCGCACGGTCTGCAGCTTCCGTTTTTATTCAACGGACAACCCGCTGTACGCTATAGGATACTCCGATTAAGTCTGCGAAGTTCAGAGGCTGCGAGAAGCGCAATGGCAAGGCGCTTTCACTGGTACCGTTCGAGGGTGAATTTCTCTCCGAGATAGCGTTCACGCACTTCCGGGTCGTGCGCAAGCGCCTCGGCAGTGCCCTGTTTCAGAATGCGCCCCTCGTAAAGCAGGTACGCGCGATCCGTAATAGCCAGCGTCTCGTGCACATTGTGATCGGTAATGAGTACGCCGATGCCGCGCGCTTTCAGGCCGGCCACCACCCCCTGGATGTCTTCTACGGCGATGGGATCCACACCGGCAAAGGGTTCATCCAGCAAAAAGAATTTCGGTTCGATGGCCATGGCCCGGATAATCTCGGTGCGCCTCCGCTCCCCGCCCGACAAGGCATACCCTTTCGAGCGGCGTACGCGCTCGAGGCCGAATTCGGCAATGAGCGTATCGACGCGGGCATGGCGCGCATCCCGCCCGACGCCCTGAAATTCGAGCACCGCATGCAGGTTGTCCTCTACGGAGAGTTTCGAAAAAATGGACGCTTCCTGAGCAAGGTAGCCGAGGCCCAGACGGGCCCGTTTGTACATCGGCATGGACGTAATGTCCTGCTCCTCCACATAAATCCGTCCTGCATTGGGCCGAACCATCCCCACGATCATATGGAACGTGGTCGTTTTCCCGGCGCCGTTGGGGCCGAGCAGACCCACGATCTCACCCTGCGCCACGTGGATACTTACATCGTCCACCACGTTCCGCTTCTTGTACCGCTTCGTGAGACGCTCGGCGCGGAGCGTCACGGGGGCAACAGGGAGCGCAGCGGGAGCAATAGGGAGCATAGCGGGAGCAACAGGCCCTAATCCATTGGTTCCGGAAGCGGATCGGGGGCATCGAAAGGCTGGAAGCCATTGCGCCCCTGCCATTCGACGCGCTGGAGAAATTCCCGTTTCCATGGGCGCCGCTGGGGACGCCATACGAATCCCTCGAGCGAAAGCGAATCGGGCAGAATTTCCTCCGAATAATATACGCCTTCCGTATCCCGGATCGCTTCGAGCCGGTCGATGTCTCCCTCGCGGAAGTGGAGCAGGATCTGGTCTGCGGACATATTGACGGCCCCCTCGGGCGAACCGTCCTCGCCGGTTCTGAAATGAATGGCTTCGGCCTGCGGACCCGCCGAAAGCGTACGCAGGGAATCCTGTTCGAACGCCGCTTCGATCCGTTTGCCGCGCAACTGGTGGATCCGGTTCGTCGCCGAATCCGGACGGGCCGCAAAGGCGCTTCCCAGCACGAACAGGGTTTCCGCTTCTTCGCCGCCCCCCTCGACCTGCAACGTATCTCCGCTTATCTGATTGTCCTGGAACCAGGCCAGAGGATCACCGAAAAACCAGGCGGTGGTGCGCTGGATGTCCGCTCCGTCTTCGCCCGCGGTGGTTAACCTGTCATAGACCACCGAGTCCGCAACGGCCGTAAGGTTGCCATGCAGGATCCGCACCGAGTCGACGGCCACGAGCCGCTCCAGCGAATCCCGCCGGGACGATTCGAGGATACGGGCGCGCACCATCAACGTATCCGTGTCGGCGCCGGTCGAATCCTCCCGGATCCGCAGCAACAGAGGATCGCCTTCCATGCGGCTGTAGCCGGTGCTGTCCTCGTTGTACGCCCGGTCCCCGAAAAGAAGCGACCGGACGAGTTGTCGTTTGGTATCGGCCTGCCGGGTCGTATCGACGCGCTCGACGAACACGTTGCCGCGAGCGAGCGAAATGTCCGTTTCCCGATGGTAGGTGACGGTGTCCGCCCGCAGCGATCCGTTGTCCTCCACCAGCGCCACATGCCCGTAGAAATCGGCCCGCTTTTCGTCCGAAAGGTATTCTCCGGCCAGACTGGTCAGCACCGCAGCGCGGTCGGTCAACGTGACGCCCTCCGAAAAACGAGCGCGTTTGGAGCGGGTGAAATACAAGCCCGACGGCGCTTCGAGCAAAACATCCCCATCGGAAAGACGCAGACCGCCGCGGGCATGGCCCGTTTTGTCGCGGCTGTTGTACAGCACCGTATCGGCGCGCAAGGTATCGCCGCGCTCGATAATCAGCACATCTCCCGTAAAAAGGATCTCGCGGCGTTCCGGGTATTGGACAGCCCGACGCGCCCGCAAGCGCGTATCCTCCTGCTGCAAGCGCACATTTCCGATGAGACGCCGGATGCGTTCGCCCTGCTCTTCTGCGCCTTCCAGCAAATCGGCGCGGACATCCACTTCCTGCAAACCGGTGGTGTCGGCTTCCTGCGCATAGATCGGCAGGGCCGCGCCTGCGCCAATGCACAGAGTCAGGACAAGACGACATACGATGCTTCGGGCGCCGTATCTCATTCTTCGCGCACGGTCACCCGGCCGGTCATGCTGCGCAACGTATACTCGTCGAGACGCTCGTCCGCTTTTAGGGCATATCCCTGAACCTGTTCGTCCGGCGTCGAGATACGAACGAATCCGGGCGTTCGAAGAGCCTGCTCGCGCTCGAACCAGACCAGATGCTCGCTCCACAGCGCCTTGTCGCCCTGCGCACGGACTTCGACGTTCCCTATCGCCTCGAATCGCTTTCTATTGTCGAGAAGCGTAACCCGATCCGCGAAGACCGTAGCGGAGGAATCCCCGGTTTCATCGTACAACAGAACCGTCACGCGCCCCCCGATCGAGTCGCTCTGCAGGACGGTCCAGGTGCTGTCCCCTTCTTCGAACGTCGCCATATGATCCGCGCGCATCTTCAGACGCGGACGCGAGGAGGCCTCTCCAGGAATCGTTTCCGTCACATAATACTCGGCGCCCCAGCTTTCCTGCACGGGATCCGCCTCGGAACGAATGTCTTTCAGGGCGGCCGGAGGAGCGGTCGCGCGGCCGCAGGCTGCAAGCATGCCCGCACACAGTAACAGGAACAGGAACAGGAACAGAACGGAATTCAAGCTGCAACGCATGGAATGCTGCGGCAAGGAAGGGGGAAGCTGTACTCTTTAAGGATCAGAACAGCCCTTTACGTTTACGCGCGCCGGAGAGATGGGTTCGTGTGCATTGTCTATGATCTTCCGGGGCGTAGGGTAGCGGTTCTCGCAGATGAGGTCCGGCGAGGAGAACATACCGTACGATCCGAGCCTTATTCTTTTGTAAAAGAGCGTTGCATTGCATTATTTTTAGTATGGGGGGGTGTTTACAAAATCTGTGCTGATATGGAATGCCCAAGCGGATTTTTCCGTGGAAGAATGAAGATGGAGGAGCCTATGAAACGTGCATCGAGACTTGTGGCGGCGGTGCTGTCAGGTGTCCTGCTCATTCCCGCCGGCACCCAAGGCCAGTCTCATAGATCGGCATCCTCTTCCACGGCCCCGGCCTGGCTTGAGCATGCATGGGAGGAAGACAGCCACGTTTTACTCTACGCCATCGGCGTAAACGATGAGAATGAGATATATGTAACCAAGTCAGTCCTGGATGCCGCTGATCACTATGCCGATGAGGGAAGACGACCTTTTTCCTACGTACGAGGCAGTTTTATTGTCAGCTACGACGCCGACGGTTCGCTGCGCTGGGAACGGCCGGGAAGCACTCCCCGTGAGGAAACGAGATTTTTCAATGCTTTCGTAGGGTATGACATAGTAACCCGGGACGATCGCATCTACACGAGCGAAGGAACGCCTTATACGTTTAGCGATTACGTGCCCAACCGCGGCGGCATTATGATTAACACGTATGCCGACGACGGAGACTCGCTCCAGACTATCTTTCTCGGAGAGTTCCCTGACAATGCTATTTTTCCTCCCGCCGCGATCAATGGTCTGGGTCTTGATCGGGCTGGCAATCTCTACATCGCCGGCATGTACGACACAGACTCGCTCTTTTTCGCCCCGCACGCGCTTGCTCGTTTTCCTCTTATAGACGGCTTTATCAGTGAGACGGGCTATCCTGATGTTTTTATGGCCAGCTACACACCCGAGGGCGCTGTCCGCTGGACCCGCCGCATCGGCGGACCGCTCCCCGACTGGTTCGACGGTCTTTCTGTCGATGATGACGGAAATACGTATCTCTTGGGCGTATTCTGGGACGGTGCTGTGTTCGGGGAAGGCCAGCCGAACGAGGTAAGATTTGCACCAGGTGAATTGGACCATGCCCTTGTAAGTTTTACCGCCGAGGGCGATCTGCGCTGGGTCCGTACTCAGAGTGATCTGGGCATTGAACTCTACGGGTTCTTCCCTCATCTCCTTGCCGTTGATACCGCTGGGCATCTTCTGATCAGCTGGGTAGGCCCCCCCACAAAAAATGCCGGTTTTGCTGGGCGGGCTGCGACAATCACAAAACACTCTCAGGATGGCGCGCTCCTGTGGCGACGAGAACTCCTGGCGCATAATGTGCGCATCTCCAGCATCACGACGGATACACAGGGCCACGTTTATGTGGGGGGGTCCTTTTCCAGCGGCCCGCTCCGGCTCGGAGATACGTCGCTGCATTCTCCCGATTCTCCCAACCACGTACCTCCTTGGGAGAAAGATGGATTCGTAGCGCACTATGACGCCGAAGGCCATCTGCGCTGGGCTGGGCACGCAACCGGGAGAGGAAAGCAAGACATCACGGCCATAGCAGTGGGTCCTTCAGGCGATCTCTATGTCGCGGGCAAATTCGAAGAAACGCTTTACCTGGGGGCGGAAAAATTGGAGCAAAGGGGCGGTGGGTTGAATATGTTTGTGGCCAAGTACGATGCTTCCACGATCACCTCAAGCGACCCCACCCCGGAACTCCCCAGCACTGCCACGCTGACATCGAACTACCCCAACCCCTTCACCCATACGACGACGATCGAATATGCCTTGCCCGCATCCGGGCACGTACACCTGAGCGTGTATGACGTGCTGGGACGGGAAGTGGCCACTCTCGTCGACGGTGTGCAGCATGGAGGAAAGCACACCTCCGTATTCGACGCAACGTCTTTGCCCAGCGGGACCTATCTCTATCGCCTGGAAGCCTCGGGGCAGGTACGTACGGGACTGATGACGCTTATGAAGTAAGGGATAGTCTGATTAAATCCGCATCGCCTCGGCCCGCCTCCTGAGCATGCTACGATCCGGCTTGAGATCCCCTCCGGCAAGATCGGCTGGCCAGGGATAGAAAGCGACCGGCGTCATGAACCGGGGAAGTACCGCTTCCACGGCGGCGCGCAGGCGGGATGCATCGATTTCCCCGTCCACCGTCTCGACAAAAGCCACCGGGCGCTGGCCGTATTCCTCGTCCGCCACGCCCACGACGACCACGCGCTCGACCCCTTCCACACCCGCCAGAACCACCTCGATCTCCTCGGGCAGCATGTTCTCTCCGCCCGATATCAGGAGGTGATCCATCCGCCCCCGGACGATAAGCCGCCCGGAAGCATCCAGCCGGCCCATATCTCCGGTTGCAAACCATCCTTCTTCGTCAAAAGGACGCGCAAGCCGATCCCCCTCGACATATCCGGCAAAGCGCGTGCGCCCCCGCACCATGATCTGCCCCCCTTCCTCGCAGCGGAGTTCCCGCCAGGGCAACACCCGGCCCGACGTGCGCAAGGCCTCCGGCGCTGCGCCGGGAGGCGTGGCCGTCACCTGCGAAGCCATCTCCGTGAGGCCGTAGCTGGTATGTAC
>JANQSQ010000066.1 GCA_028283985.1 Rhodothermales bacterium
ACGTGCGGTTGGCCGCGAGTTTGCAGGATATCCCGGGCCCTGTGTTTTGTTCGAATGCGCGTCCCAAGGTCCCTTAACCTTTCTTACGATCCGGCCCACGGCTACGCCCCGCATGAAGCGCATTGTTTCGCTTTCATTTCTTTTGTGCCTGGTTAGTGCATGCGGCGGCCCTGTGGACGAAGAGGTCGCTGCTCCGCTCTTTGCGCGATTGTCCGCCGCTGAGACGGGCATCGCCTTCACGAACAAGATCGAAGAGCGGGAAGGGTTCAATGTGCTGGAGTACGAATACTTCTACAATGGGGCGGGTGTAGCCGCCGGCGATGTGAATGGCGATGGCCTGCCCGATCTGTATTTTTCCGCCAACATCGATCAGGATCGTCTGTATCTCAACCGGGGGGGGCTGGTGTTCGAAGACGTCACGGAGCAGGCAGGTCTTGCGAGCGAATCCGGCTGGACGACCGGCGTGACGATGGGGGATGTCAATGGGGATGGACATCTGGACATCTATGTATGCAAATCGGGTCGGGTGAGCACGGATCGCCGCCGGAACGCCCTGTACGTGAACAACGGGGACGGGACGTTTACCGAACGAGCGGCGGAATACGGTCTGGACGATCCTGCGTATTCAAACCACGCGACCCTGTTCGATTACGACCGGGATGGCGATCTGGACTTGTATCTGCTGAATCATTCGATCCGGCGTTTGAGCCGCTTCGATGTGGAGTATATGCGGAGTAGCCGTGATTCCCTTGCCGGCGACAAACTATACCGGAACGACGGGGGATATTTTACGGACGTGAGCGAAGCGGCGGGTATCATCGGTAACCCCCTTGGGTTCGGGCTCAGCGTGATCGTTAGCGATGTGAACCGGGACGCCTGGCCCGATCTTTACGTTTCCAACGATTATATCGAGGATGATTACCTGTACGTGAACAACGGGGACGGAACGTTTACCGAATCCGTACGCTCGTTTCTGACGCATACGTCCTACTCGTCCATGGGCGCCGACATTGCCGATATAAACAACGATGCGTTGCCCGATATCGTGACGCTGGATATGCTGGCCGAAGATCATTTCCGGCAGAAAGTGCTGAAGGGGCCGGAAGATCATGTATTTTACGAAGACTTTCGGAATAAGGGGTTTCACGAGCAGTATATGCGCAATATGCTGCATCTGAACCGGGGAGACGGAACTTTTGCGGAAATCGGACAAATCGCGGGCGTTTCGAATACCGACTGGAGTTGGGCGGCGTTGCTGGCCGATTTCGATCTCGATGGCCGTAACGACCTTTTCGTCACGAATGGTTATATGCGCGACTACACGGATCTCGATTTTCTCCGGGTCACGCTGGTGAATGCATACACGGAGGCGAGCGCCCGGGGGGAAGCCTTGTCTTCGCTGGAAATGGTTCGGCAAATGCCTTCCACCCTGTTGAGTAACTATATCTATCGAAACGAATCGGGGATCGCCTTTGCGGACAAGACGCGGGACTGGGGCATGCGCGAGGGTACCTTGTCGAACGGCGCGGCGTACGCCGATCTGGACGGCGATGGGGATCTCGACCTTGCGGTCAACAACATCAATGCGGAAGCCTTTGTTTATCGCAACGATGCGGACCGTCTTGCTACGGGGCATTATTTGAAGGTTCGCCTCGAAGGCCCGGAAGGCAACCGGTTCGGGATCGGCGCTGTGGTGGAGGCAACGGGGGAAGGACAGCGTTTTTACCGGGAAATGAATCCGGTGCGGGGGTATTTGTCGTCCGTGGAGCCGGTGCTTTTTTTCGGCCTGGGCGCATTGGAACAGGTCGATCTCGAGGTGATCTGGCCGGACGGCGCGCACCAGCGGATGCAGGGCGTGCCGGCGAATCAAACGGTGACGCTGCATCGCCGGGACGCCGATTCCGAGGCGCCGGATGAACGGGACACCCTGCAAGCCTCTCCATTTTTCATAGAGGCGCCGGATGCCCGGGGGTTGCAGTTCGTCCATGAAGAGAATCCGTTCGTCGATTTCGAGCGGGAGCGCCTTCTTCCGCATATGTTGTCGCGCCAGGGGCCTGCGCTGGCGGCCGGCGATGCGGATGGAGACGGGCTGGAGGATGTGTTCGCAGGCGGGGCGCGAGGCCAGTCCGGGGCGCTCTTTTTGCAGCGCCCCGACGGATCGTTTCGCCGGAGCCCCGGCGCGGCTTTCGAAGCGCATAGCGGCTATGAGGATACGGACGCGCTTTTTCTGGATGCGGACGG
>JANQSQ010000418.1 GCA_028283985.1 Rhodothermales bacterium
TCGGAGGTCATGTCCGGAGCGATGCGGAACGCTTTGATGACAGGGTATTCGATGTCCAGTATATCGGACACAGGTTCCTCGCCATGGAGCTGCACCAAAGCGAATCCGGCTTTTTCGGCGGTTCGGTTGACCACATCGGCAGGGGTGTTCACGAACACGCCCACCGGCTGCGGTCCATGGATCCATTCGACAATCTCCCGCACGCGCTCCGGCGTGATATAGCGGGGACTGCCGGCATACTGTATGAATCCAAGGTAATCGGCGCCCGCGGCGGCGGCATACCGCGCATCCTCCAGCCGGGTTATGCCGCATATTTTGAGTCTGGTTGTCATGCTTTTATTTCTTCCGCTTCGCTTCGGAGTTTTGTCAATGCATCCCCTGGTCGTTCGGACCGCATGAAGGTCTCGCCAATCAGAAAGGCATCGATTCCGCGTTCGTGCAAAAATCGCAGTTCCGCTCCCGACGTAAGGCCGCTTTCCGACACGCGCACCACGTTTTCCGGAACATCCGCAAATACCCGAATGGAGTGTTCGATATCCACTTCGAAGGTGCGCAGGTCACGGTTATTCACGCCCACGATGCGGGTCTCGTCAAAATCGAGGCGGTCCAGTTCTTTCGGTTCGTACACCTCCACCAGCGCATCGAGATCCAGTTCATTCGCTGCCTGCAACAGGTCCCGAAGATGCGTCTTGTGAAGTATCGCGGCAATCAGCAGTACCGCATCCGCACCATAGGCTCTCGCCTCGATAAGTTGATAGGTGTCGATAATAAAGTCTTTTCTTAATAGAGGAACAGAAACGGATTGGCGGACAATAGAAAGATCGTCAAGCGAGCCCTGAAAATGATGGGGCTCGGTCAGAACGGAAACGGCGACGGCGCCGCCGGCTTCGTATTGTCGGGCAATCTCGACCGGCCGAAAGGCGTCCCGGAGCACGCCGCCCGACGGCGAAGCCTTTTTAATCTCGGCGATAATAGAGGGACCGTGTTTCCGCAGCGCATCTTCCAGAGACCGCCGGTCCCGGTCGAATCCCGCCATAGATTCAAGTTGCCCTAACGGCATGGCGGCTTTCCGCGTGGCCACGACTTCTTGCGTGTCCGCTACGATGCGGTCGAGAATAGTCATGAGGCGGGTGCGTTGTGCGAAGCATGAGCCAGCCGCTCGAGCGTGTCCTGCGCCTTTCCCGAATCAATGCTTTCTTCCGCAGCGCTGCGGCAGGCGGCAAGGTACTCGAATTTTCCGGAAACCGACAGGGCATGGGCTGCATTGAGCACGACTACGTCGCGGCGCGGCCCCGGCTCGCCTGCAAGGATCGCCCGCACAATGCGCGCATTCTTGTCGCTGTCGCCGCCTGCAAGCGCATCCCGGCTGCAGCGTGTGAAGCCAACATCTTCGGGACGCAAGAGGCGTTCCACGGGACCGGTCGCCGCAGGTGTCTCTTCCCGTGCTTCGAAAGCTCTCGTTTCGTCGACCAGCGATATCTCGTCCAGTCCATCCCGCGCATGCACGGCGAGCACATGCCGGGCGCCGAGGCGCTCGAGAATGGCTGCCATGACCTTCGCTGTTTGCTCATCGAAAGCACCGGTCAACTGGCGGCGTACTCCGGCAGGGTTGCACAAAGGGCCCAGGATATTGAAGAAGGTGCGTACCCCCAGTTTCCTGCGCACCGGCATTACGTGCTTCATCGCAGGGTGGAAGAACGGAGCGAACAGGAACGCCATGCCCGCCTTTTCAAAACAGTACTCGACGCCTTCCTTGCCCAGCGCCGTTTTCACCCCGAGCGCTTCCAGTACATCCGCCGAGCCGCATTTCGACGAAACGGACCGGTTGCCATGTTTGGCTACGGTAACCCCGGCGCCTGCGCACACGATGGCAGCGACGGTAGAGATATTGAACGTGTCCGCGCCGTCTCCACCCGTGCCGCACAGGTCGATGACGTCCGGATCGCCGGTTTCTACCGGGACGGCGTATTCGCGCATGATCTTCGTAAAGGCGACCAGCTCGTCCAGCGATTCCCCACGCGTCCTCAGGCCCAGCAAAAAAGCAGCCGTGCATTCGGGTTCGGATGCGCCCTCCATTAACAGGCGCATTGCGTTCTCGGCCTCTTCGCTTTGCAGCGTACCTCCGCCGGCAAGGGTATTCAGGTATTTTTGCATGACTATGCGCGGAAGAGCATGGATCGGGTCAGGAAATTGCCGCCGGGGGCCCCGTTGCGCTATCTACGGTGCTGCCCAGCACCTCTTCCAGCCAGTTGTCGAGGAGCCGAGGCCCTTCTTTCGTCAGCACGCTTTCCGGGTGAAACTGGATACCTTCAACCGGATGCTCCCGGTGCCGCAGGCCCATGACGACGCCGTCTTTCGTTTCCGCCGATATATCCAGGCAGGCGGGTACGCTGGCGCGATCCACCACGAGAGAATGATATCGCGTGGCCGTGAATGGATTGCCGACGTTCCGGAACACGCCGTGTCCGTCGTGCGCTATTTCGCTCGTTTTTCCATGCATCAGCGTGGGGGCGTAGCCGATGCGCCCGCCATATACCTCGCCGATCGCCTGGTGTCCGAGGCATACGCCGAGGATCGGCACGGAGGGCCCCAATGCGCTTACGAGTTTTTCCGTCACGCCTGCATCGGCAGGGCGTCCCGGTCCCGGCGAAATAAGGATACCCCGCGGCGCCAGATCACGTATAGCGTCCACGTCGAGCACATCGTTTCGGACCACCTCGAGGTCGCTCGTGCGGCGTCCCACAAGGTGTACGAGGTTGTACGTGAACGAATCATAGTTGTCGATGACGAGAATCATGGTGCTGCCTTAAGGAAGTACTGATTAAATCGACAAAGTTCAGAGGCTGCGAGGCGGGCGCTGGCAAGGAATGACGAAGCAATGT
>JANQSQ010000430.1 GCA_028283985.1 Rhodothermales bacterium
TGCGGGGCCACCGATATGGTGCTGGCGCCGGAGCATCCCCTTGTGGCGAAGGTCACGACGCCCGACCGTCTCGACGAGGTTACGGCCTATGTCAGGGAAGCATCCCACAAGAGCGATCTGGAGCGCGCCGAGCTGCAGCACGACAAGACGGGCTCGTTTACCGGCGGATTCGCCCTCAATCCGGTGGACGGGGAGCGCGTTCCCATCTGGATCGCGGACTACGTCCTGATTTCCTACGGCACGGGCGCCATCATGGCCGTGCCCGCCCACGACGAACGCGACTACGATTTCGCGAAAACCTTCGATCTCCCGATCCGGGAGGTCGTTTCAGGCGGCGACATTGCAAAGGAGGCCTATATCGGGGACGGCGTAGTCGTCAATTCTTCCAGCGAGGACAGGGCGATCCCGGGCGTTGCGGACCGGGGCGTTTCCATCGACGGATTGCGCGTGGACGCCGCCATAAGGAAAATGATCGACTGGCTGGAGGCGAACGACTGCGGGTGCGGGAAGGTCAATTACAAACTGCGCGACTGGCTGTTCAGCCGCCAGCGCTATTGGGGCGAGCCGTTTCCGCTGATTTTCGTGGACGGCGTTCCAAAACCGCTCCCGGAGGATGCGCTGCCCGTGACCCTGCCCGACATCGCGGATTTCCGGCCTTCCGGGCATGTGGAAGGCCCGTTGGCGACAGCCGCCGAATGGGTCGATACCGTCGATCCCGAAACGGGCGCGCCCGCCCGCAGGGAGACGAATACCATGCCGCAGTGGGCCGGGTCGTGCTGGTATTTTCTGCGCTTCATCGATCCGCACAACGACCGCATGCTGGTCGATCCGGAAAAAGAGCGGTACTGGATGCCGGTCGATCTGTACATCGGCGGGGCGGAACATGCCGTGCTGCACCTGCTGTATGCGCGGTTCTGGCACAAGGTGCTCTACGACGCCGGGGTGGTCAGCGCGCCCGAACCGTTCAGGAGACTCATACATCAGGGAATGGTCCTCGGCGAAATGGAGTATACGGTCGCCGGACAGCGCGTGGACGAATCGGAGGTGCGGAAAGAAGGGGAGGGGTTTGTGCTCAGGAGCGATCCTTCGGTTCCGGCCGAGGCCCATGCCCACAAGATGAGCAAGAGCCGGGGCAATGTGATCAATCCGGAAGACGTAGTGCAGCAGTACGGGGCGGATTCGCTTCGCCTGTACGAGATGTTCATGGGGCCGCTGGAACAGGTGAAGCCCTGGAGCATGCGCGGCGTCGAGGGCGTACATCGCTTTTTGAACCGGGTGTGGCGTCTCCTGATCGACGAGGAGACGGGCGCCCTGCAGGGCCGTGTGAACGGGGTCGCCGCGTCGAAGGAGCAGTTGCGCGTGTTGCACCGGACCATTGCAAAGGTCACCGCCGACATCGAGCGGCTGCACTTCAACACGGCCATTGCCGCCATGATGGAGTTTGTCAATGTTGCGTACAAGTGGGACGCGGTGCCTGAGGACGTGGCCCGCGCGTTCGTGCTTCTGCTGAGTCCTTTCGCTCCGCATCTCGGCGAGGAACTCTGGCGCAGGCTGGGAGGAGAACACACGCTGGCCTATGAATCCTGGCCGGAACTCGTGCAGGAATACCTGCATGAGGATTCCGTGGAGATAGCGGTGCAGGTAAACGGTAAGATACGGGCGACGATTACGGTGGCGCAGGATGCCGGAAAGGATGTGGTGCTGGAGACGGCCCGCATGGAGGAAAATGTGGCGAAGCATATCGGGCAAGGCGCCGTAAAGCGAGAGGTATACGTTCCCGGCCGTATCGTAAACTTCGTGGTGTAACATGGCTTCCGGTGCTGTTTCCATAACGCCTCCGCTGGATGTGCTCGCCTTCGGCGCGCATCCCGACGATGTGGAATTGTGCGCGGGCGGGACGATCTGCACGCTCACGAAGCAGGGGTACCGCGTCGGCGTGGCGGACCTGACGCGGGGCGAACTGGGCACCCGGGGCACGCCGGAACTGCGCACCGAAGAAGCGGCCCGGGCTTCGGAAATCATGCAATTGACGGTCCGCGAGAATCTTGGCCTTCCTGACGGAAACATCGCCAACACGCCCGGGAACCGTCTTCCCGTCATCCGCGCGCTG
>JANQSQ010000432.1 GCA_028283985.1 Rhodothermales bacterium
AAGCGCGCGGAAACGAACCGCCGCATGAAGAACGAACGAGGATTTTCAGAGGACACAGGCGCTTTCGGGATGCACGGTATACTTATGGTATACTATACGGTATATCGAAGTATACTGCGGAGTATACCATTCGCCGGGGTTTCATGTCAGGCCGACCGCTATCGCGGACCCGCTCCATCGAACGGATCAAAAGATTTTATGTTGTATCCTGTGCACGCAACATACTTTGTTCCTCTTGACACTGCCCGCCGGGTAACGTATTTGTGGACACTCTGATCAAGTCCACTTCGATCAGCGCTTCACGTTCGTGCGTGAAGCGCCCTTCGGGAGGCTGCGAGAAGCACGCTGGCTGCGTCATTCCTCATTGTGTGGGACCTACCACACTGCTTCGTCATTCCTTGCCAGCGCACCCCTCGCAGCCTCTGAACTTCGCGGACTTAATCAGAGTATCCTTGTAACCATTCCTTTGGATTCCTCGGCCTTCTGCAAAACCATGCGTTTTTTCGTCCATACGTTCCTTGTTTTCGTTCTTGCGTTTGCCGGCGCGTTGTCTGTCCGGGCCCAGTCCGACGACGCCCCCCGGAACGTCGTGTTTATTCTGAGCGACGACCACCGGTACGACTTCATGGGGTTTCATGAGCGGGCCCCCGATTTTCTCGAAACCCCGAACATGGACCGCATGGCCCGGGAAGGGCTGCATCTGCGCAACGCGTTCGTGACCACGGCGTTGTGTTCGCCCAGCCGCGCTTCCATTCTTACGGGGCAGTATGCGCATAACCATGGCGTGGTGGACAACCAGCGGCTGGTGCCGGAGGGCACTACGTTTTTCCCGGAATTGCTCCAGGAATCGGGTTACGAGACCGCTTTCGTGGGGAAATGGCACATGGGTTCTTCCACCGATGCGCCCCGCCCGGGCTTCGATTACTGGGTGAGTTTCCGGGGGCAGGGCGTCTACATGAATCCCGAATTGAACGTCAACGGGTCGCGCAGCCCGCATCTCGGCCACACGTCGGACCTGCTCACGGATTACGCCCTGAGGTGGCTGGACAGCCGGGATGCGGATCGTCCGTTCTTTCTGTATCTCTCGCACAAGGCCGTGCATGCCGAGTTCATTCCTCCGGAGCGGCACGCGGGCCGGTATGCGGACACGCCGCTGGAGTACCCCGTCACCATGGCGAACACGGAGCAGAATTATCTCTCCAAGCCCCGGTGGGTCAAGGAACAGCGTTATAGCTGGCACGGCGTCGATCACATGTACCACGGCGACCTTGTGTACGACCAGTTCTACCGGCGCTATGCGGAAACCTTGCTGAGCATTGACGACAGTATCGGGCGCGTCCTGGATTACCTTGAAGAGCATGGCCTTACGGACGAGACGCTGGTCGTGTACATGGGGGATAACGGGTTCCTGTTCGGCGAGCATGGACTGATCGACAAGCGGAACGCCTATGAGGAATCCATGCGCGTACCCATGCTTGCGTATGCGCCGGGATACATTGCGCCGGGCGGCGCGCTCGACCAGATGATTCTGAACATAGATGTCGCTCCGACCTTTTTGTCACTGGCCGGTGTGGAGACGCCCGCAAGGATGGATGGACGGTCGTTTCTGCCGCTCCTTTCCGGTGGGTCCATTCCCGACTGGCGGACCGAATTCGTGTACGAATACTTCTGGGAGTTTCCCTTTCCGCATACCCCCACGGTGTATGCGCTCCGGGGCGACCGGTACAAATACATGTTCTACCACGGGGTCTGGGACCTGAATGAATTGTATGATCTCGAACTGGACCCGTTCGAGCAGCATAACCTCATCAACAGCCCGGATCACCAGGAACGGATCCTCGAAATGCAAGCCCGGCTTTTCGGAATCCTGGAAGCCGACGACGCGGTGGATGTGCAATTCCGCCGTCCGGGGCGGTTCCAGGCTGACGAGCGTCTTTTGGATGCGGAATAGCAGACTGCGTTCGTATGCGGACATAATGCCGCCGGTTATATTGTATTGTAAGGGCGCAAGGAATCTCCTGAACCAATTCCCGTCGCCATGTCGATAAGCCTTCTGGAGCAGGGGGTACAGCACGTGCAGGGGATCACGGGCCGCCGCGTGGATGTGCTGGCGGATGCAGGGGTGCGGACGGTCCGCGACCTGCTGCACTACTATCCGCGGCGCTACCTTGACCGGTCTTCCATCGTTCCGATTCGGGCATTGCGCGGCGACATGTCTTCGATTACGGTGGTCGGCGAGGTGATTCTTGCGGATACCGTGCGGGGGCGAACCGGGCAGCGGTTCGAATTGATCGTAGAGGACGAGGGCGGTGAGGTCATGAAATGCGTCTGGTTCAAGGGCGCCAAGTGGATAAAGGGACGTTTCTCCAAAGGCGACCGGGTGGCGTTCCATGGCAAGCCCCAGCGCTATGGCGGCATGTTTTCCATGGCGCACCCGGATTTCGACAAACTGGACGCGGAAAGCCAGGCGCTCGATACCGGGCGTATCATTGCGTTGTATCCCGGCGGCGCGGCGCTGACCAGGGTGGGACTGACCAGCCGCGCGTTCCGGCGGATCATCCACGATTTCCTTACGCAGTACGGGGCGGAACTTCCGGAATCGCTTCCCTCCGATATCTGCGAGGCCGCGCAGTTGATGGACGGGCCTGCTGCGCTGCGCGCGATCCATTTTCCGGAAGACCGGGACGAACTCGAAGCGGCGCAGCGCCGACTGAAATTCGAGGAACTCTTTTTCATTCAGATCATGCTGGCGCAGTTGCGCCGTCGCCGGATTGTGCACGCGGGCCCCCGGTTCGATGCGCCGGGAGCGCATATGAGGCAGTTTCTCCAGGAGGGACTTCCCTTCGAATTGACCGGAGCGCAGCGGTCCGCGTTGAAGGACATTGCCCGCGACATGCGGAGCGGCAAACAGATGCGCCGCCTTCTGCAGGGCGATGTGGGGAGCGGCAAAACCGTGGTCGCCGTTGCGGCGATGCTTCATGCGCTGGATAGCGGTTACCAGAGCGCCTTCATGGCGCCTACGGAAATTCTGGCGGAGCAGCATTACGCCAATTTGCGCAAATATCTCGACCCGCTGGACGTGCGGATACGGCTGCTTGTCGGGGGATTGCCCAAGGCGGAACGCGAACAGATTCTTGCGGATATCGCGGAAGGGCGGGCGAGCATTGCGGTCGGCACCCATGCCCTCATCCAGGAAGATGTGATGTTTGACAAGCTGGGTCTGGCGATCGTCGACGAACAACACCGGTTCGGGGTGATGCAGCGCGCCCGCATGTTTGAAATGGGTACGCGCCCGCACATGCTGCTTATGACCGCTACGCCGATCCCGCGCTCGCTCGCAATGACGCTCTACGGCGATCTCGACGTATCGATCATGAAGGAAATGCCGGCGGGAAGGCGCCCGGTGCGCACGGCGCTGCGCTACGACAAAAGCCGGGAGCAGGTGTATGCCTTCGTGCGCGGCGAAATCGAAAAGGGACGGCAATGCTACATCGTATATCCGCTGGTGGAAGAGTCCGAAAAGATGGACCTCAAGGACGCCGAATCCGGGCATGCGGAGTTGAAGAAGATATTTGCTCCGCACAAGGTGGGATTGATTCACGGGCGGATGTCCCGGGGCGAGAAAGAGGATACCATGACCCTCTTTCACCGGGCCGATTTCAAGGTGCTGGTGGCTACGACGGTGATCGAGGTGGGGGTGGACGTGTCGAACGCCACCATCATGATCGTCGAGCATGCCGAACGGTTCGGGCTGAGCCAGTTGCATCAGCTACGAGGCCGGGTCGGCCGGGGCGGGGAGCAGAGTTACTGCATTCTCATGGCGGACTACAAGTGTACGCACGAAGCCCGCGAGCGCTTGCAGGTGATGGTGGATACGAACGATGGATTCCGGATCAGCGAAGCCGATCTGAAGATTCGCGGGGCCGGCGATTTTTTCGGCACCAGGCAGAGCGGCTTGCCGGAGTTGAAAATTGCCGAGTTGCCGGGGGATGTCGAGCTCCTCACGCAGGCCCGAGACATGGCTTTCGGACTGGTTACCCGCGATCCGGACCTGACGGAAACCGGGCATGCGGCGGTGCGGGAACACCTTTACGCCGTGTACGGGGACCGGGGGATGGGGCTTTCCCGTGTCGGTTGAACGCGGGGCCGGGTCGGCTATGGGGCGCGCCTGATATTGCCCGGGATCGAGGGTGCGGCGCTCGCTTTTTTGGCGGCCGCCGGCCGGGATATCTCTCGCAGTTTTCTCCACAGCGGGACGGACGAACAGGGCTCGCCGTACATCAATTTGGCGGCCACCTGCTGCAATTTTGTCGTGGCCAGCAGGTAGGCGGCGGGCGGCACGACGCCGCT
>JANQSQ010000442.1 GCA_028283985.1 Rhodothermales bacterium
ACGGAGGCACGCTCGACAAGCCCAATCTGGTCGAGGAGTTGGGAGACCTGGAATGGTACATGGCCGTGATCCGGGATGCGCTCGGCGTCGATCAGGAAGAAGTGCAGCGCATCAACATTGCGAAACTGCGGGCGCGCTATCCGGAGAAGTTCACCACGCAAGAGGCCTACCACCGGGACCTTGACCGGGAAAGGGAGATTGTGGAAAGGGGCTGACGCGGTTGTCCGGTAGGGGCATGGGGATGCGTATTTTCAGGTAACGCAGGGCCCGAGACACGCCTGCGAACGGGAGATCGTGGAAAGGGGTTGACGCGGTCGTCCGGAAGGGGCATGGGGATGCGTATTTTCAGGTAATGCAGGGCCCGGGACACGCCTGCGACCTGGTAGCATGCCGCACGTTTTCGTTACTTGAAAATACGCACCCCATGTCCTTCGCCTTTCCGTACGTTTCTGCCCACGGCAGGGTGGCGTGCGCCGCCCCTTACTATACGCCGGTTTCATTGACTTGACATTGCCTTATTCAATTATTATTTTAGTCACGGCTAAAAATTTTTTTATGCGATTAAAATGCAATTCGGCGCTACCCTATTCCGGTCCGTGTGCAGGCGGATCGTCCCTGCAATACTTCTTTTTCTGATTCCGACCGTCGAGGCAACGGCTCAGGGGGCGGAGACCGAGTGGCTGGGGTTTACCGAAGCCCTCGAGAAAGCCGCCGAAGAACACAAACCTCTCTTCGTATACGTGCGCGCTCCCTGGTGCGGCCCCTGTTACCGCATGGAGACCGATGTGCTTCCGGAATTGGGAAACCGGCTGCGTGGGTTCGTCCCGGCCAAAGTGGATCTGTCCGAGCGGCCCGAGCCGGGTTCTCTTGCCGATCAACGCGCTTTTCTGTGGGCGCGGGCCGAAGGATTGCAGACGCCCCCGGCATTCGCAGTGATTTCTCCGGACGGAGTTACGGTGGCGGCGCTGCGCGGCTTCACGCAAGCCGGTCCGCTGGAACGCACGCTGCGTCTTGCCGAACGCCGCATCGCGTCAGCGACCCCGTAATCCCCTATGCGCACTGTTCCGATCCTGTGCGTGCTGGCGGCGCTGGCTGTACTGACAGATGATTCCCTGGCCCAGACGCCGGCGAAGGGATCCGTTGCCCGTACGCTTGTTACGGGCGCCGTCACGTCCGGCGGTCTGCCGGTTCCGTTTGCCCATGTGGGGGTGTCGGGCGCAACGTACGGCGCCGCGGCCGATGCGGACGGCGCGTACCGTCTCGAAGGAATCCCTGCCGGAACGTGGACGCTGGTTGTTTCCGCCGTAGGGTACGAAACCGCCGAATACGTTATTGTACTGGAAGAGAATGAACGCCTCGAACAGCCCATCCGGCTCCGGGAGGCCGTGATCGAGAACGAAGGCGTGGTGGTCACCGGCACGCTTGTGGAAACGTTTGTTCGGGACTCCCCTGTGAAGGTGGATGTTGTTTCGTCAAGCTACCTGGCGAAGACCTCCACCTCGAACATTATGCAGGCCATCGACCGGGTAAACGGTTTGCGCCGGCAGATCGATTGTGGCGTGTGCGGCACGAACAACATTCGCATCTACGGCATGGATGGGTCGTACTCCGCCGTACTGATCGACGGGATGCCCGTAATGAGCAGCCTCGCCACCGTGTATGGCCTGAACGGCATCAGCCCGGCGCTCATTCGGCAGGTGGAAGTGGTGAAAGGGCCGATGTCCACCTTATACGGCACGGAAGCGCTCGCGGGCGTCATCAACATTATCACGAAATCCCCGCGTGTCTCGCCGAGGTTCAGCGCCGCGGCCTTCGCCAACGATCATGGAGAATACTCGGCGGATTTCGGCTTCGTCCCGTTGCGGGGTTCCTGGAGCGGTTTGCTGTCGGGGACGCTCGCATACAACCAGCGCTTTGTGGACCGGAATAGCGACCGCTTCACGGATATTCCGCTGAACAAGCGCATCTCGTTATTTGCGAAACTCGGGAAAACAGACCGCCAGGGCCGGCAGCGCTTGAGTCTTTCCGGGCGCTACTATGCGGAGGACCGGCTCGGCGGCACCCGTTCTTTCGTGGATCGCTTCCATGCCGCGCTGCGCGGATCTACGGAGTACTATGGCGAAACCATCCGTACGGAGCGCGCCGAATTGCTCGGTATGTATGCGCTGACGCCGGATCGGAGCGCATGGCTGGAGTTTGCGGCCAACGATCATGTACAGGACAGTTATTACGGAGACCAGTATTACCGGGCGCGTCAGAGCGGCGTCTTCGGCCGGCTGGCGCGGCAATACCGGCCCGGAACCCGCCAGTCCGTACTTGTCGGCGCGGACTTGCGCGGACACAGTTACGACGATAACACCGGATCGACCGGGCGTTTCGACGCTGCGGGCCGCCTGCTTGAAAATCGCCCCGACAGACGCTGGATCCCCGGCGTATTCACGCAGCACGAAGTGTCGTTTGCGAGGACCATGCGCCTGCTTTCCGGACTCCGGGTGGATCGTCAGCGCGACCATGGCTGGATATTTTCTCCGAGACTTGCTTTCAAGGCGCGGCCTCATGATCGCACGACGCTGCGTCTGAACGCCGGCACCGGATTCAGGGTCGTCAATCTGTTCACGGAAGATCATGCCGCCTACGCCGGGGCGCGCGCGACCGTTGTGCTGGAGGATCTGGATCCGGAACGATCCTGGAGCGCTGCGGCCAGCGGGGAGCAGATCGTGCCGTTCGGCGGGAATCCGCTGACCCTCGGCGTGGATCTGTTCCATACGCATTTCTCGAATAAGATCGAGCCCGATTACTCGGTTCCCGGCGAGATCCGGTATGCGAATCTGGACGGCTTTGCCGTGACACGCGGTGTGTCCGCAACCCTGTCGCAGAATTTCGGCAGGCCGTCCCTGCGTTATTCGGTCGGCTTCACTGCGATGGATGTGTTTCGGGAAGAACACGGGCAGCGCTCGCCGATCGAGTTCGCTCCTGATTATCAGGGCAATGCAAGCGTTACGTGGACGCATTCCAAACGTTGGACCATCGACTACACGGCCGTGTTGACCGGCCCGATGAAACTTCCCGAATATCCGCCGCCCTTCTCCAGGCCGGCATGGTCTCCTGCGTTTACCACGCACGATGTGCAGGTTACGTACGACCTGGAGATTGCCGGGTCGGGTGTCGTGCATGTCTACGGGTCGGTCCGCAATGTGTTCGGGTATGCCCAGCCCTCGCCGCTCGTTGATCCGGACCGTCCGTTCGGCGAATCCTTCGACACGACCTATGTATACGGTCCGCTGTACGGGCGCACTGTCGGTTTGGGATTGCGGGTGATGGCCCTGTAGACGATTCGTCTATATCCCCAACTCCTTGACCCGCCTTGCCTGCGCCTCGATAGCCGGTTCGGTGGCGAGCCGCTCCACGCTGGACGCGCCGAAGAACCCGACGATACCTTCCGTATGGTCGAAAATGTACTGTACATCGTCCGGCTCCGCGATAGGGCCGCCATGACATAGCACGAGCACATCGGGATTGACGGCTTTCGCCGCATCGTGAATGGCCTGCACGCGTTTTGCGGATTCCGCGAGCGTCGGGGCCGTATCGGGATTCACCCCGATGGATCCCTTCACCGTGGTGTTCATGTGCGCCACAACGATATCCGCGCCGGCCTCGGTCAGGGCGGTGGCCTGGGCTTCATCGAAGGCGTACGGGCAGGTGAGCATGTCGAGTTCGCGCGCCACGCGGATCATTTCGATTTCGAGGTCGAAACTCATGCCCGTCTCCTCCAGAATCTGCCGGAAATTCCCGTCGATCACGCCCACGGTGGGGAAGTTCTGAACCCCGTCGAAGCCCATTTCCTTGAGCTGCTTCAGGAAGACGGGCATCAGCCGGAAGGGATCGGTGCCGCATACGCCTGCCAGCACAGGGGTATCCCGGACGACCGGCAGGACCTCGCCGGCCATGTCCATGACGATGGCGTTCGCATCGCCGTAGGCCATCAGGCCCGCCGCGCTGCCCCGGCCCGCCATGCGGTAGCGCCCGGAATTATAGATGATGATGAGATCGACGCCGCCGCGCTCGGCGAACTTGGCGGAAATGCCGGTTCCGGCGCCGGCGCCTATGATCGGTTTGCCCGCCGCTGCCTGATTGCGAAGGCGTTGCAGGCACTCCTCGTAGGGAATGAATGGCATGGGTCTATGTGGTTTAGGGTCTGTTAATACTATGCGGCGATGCTCTGTTCCGTCAGGCACGGCGTCAATCAAGGCGCGAGGAGTGAAGTTTGGTGGTTCCAAA
>JANQSQ010000424.1 GCA_028283985.1 Rhodothermales bacterium
GGAGCGCGCAACAAGACCATCCAACGCCGAACCGCAAAATCGCAACCGAGAACAGGGACCTTGGGACGCGCATTCGAACAAAACATCGGGCCCGGGATATCCTGCAAACGCGCGGCCAACCGCGCGTTTATGTTTTGAGAGAAGGCGCGTCCCAAGGTCCTCGCCCATGCGGATTTATTCAGCGCTTCCTTAACATTCCGGTAACACCTCCTGACTTGTTTTTTGGTATAGTATACCGTTCTGTCCCATTTGTGCGCCAGGGAATGTTCGAGCCTGTTCCCGCACGCTATCCTTACCCTTCCCCATTACGATGTTTTTCCCTGACGCTATCTCTTTTCCGGGCGCTATTCCGGCAGTCTCGACGAAACGTTTCGTACAGCATGCTGCGCTCCCTCTGCTGCTGTTCGTTTATCCGATGGTATTGAGCGGCTGCGGAGGGGATGTCGCCGAGGACGGACTCTCCGGCGCCGTGCAGATAGACGGCTCCAGTACGGTGTACCCGATTACGGAAGCCGTCGCCGAGGAATTCATGATCGCCCATGGGCGTGCCCGCGTCACGGTGGGCGTTAGCGGCACGGGCGGCGGATTCAGCAAATTTCTTCGGGGCGAGACCGATATAAACGACGCCTCCCGGGTGATCAAATCCAGCGAAATAGAACTGGCTGCAGAGGAGGGAATCGATTATGTCGAGCTCCCGGTGGCCTACGATGGGTTGGTGGTGGTCGTGCATCCGGACAATGACTGGGCCGAATGCCTGACGGTGGACGAACTGCGGGCAATCTGGGAGCCCGGCAGCCAGATCGCTAACTGGAGCGAGGTGCGTCCCGGTTTTCCCGATCGCGAGCTTGCCTTGTACGGCCCTGGTACGGACAGCGGCACATACGATTATTTTACCGAAGCCGTGGGGGGCGAGTCGGGCGCCAGCCGCTCCGATTTTACGGCGAGCGAGGATGACAATGTGCTCGTGCAGGGTATTGCCGGCGATCCCCATGCACTTGGATTCTTCGGCATTGCCTATTACCAGGAAAATGCGGAGCGGCTCAAATTGCTGGCCGTCGATGACGGCGATCCGGACAACGGGGAGGGATGTGTGTTGCCTTCGCCCATCACCGTCGAAAACGGCACGTATGCGCCGCTTTCCCGCGCGCTGTTCATCTATGTGCGCCCTGCTTCCGCAGAAAAGGAGATTGTCCGGGAGTTTGTCCATTTTTACCTTACCCGCGCCGGGGAGTTGGTCGGGGAAGTGGGGTATGTCCCGCTCGCCGACGAGGAATACGGTCTCGCGCTGGAGCGCTTCGAACGCCGTGTTACAGGCACTATGTTCGGCGAAGAAGCGCATGTGGGCGTGACGATGCGCGAACTGCTGACCCGGTACATGTCTGCGGAATTGTCGTCCGGGGAACTGGACCCCGAGGCGTCCGATTCGCTTTCCGCTCAACCTGTAAGCGAATAGGGTCTTTTACGGACGTATGACCGGTTCACAGCACGTGTCGAAAGGATCGTTCGCAGGGACGCATGGTGGCGAGGACCTGTCCGTCAACGTATTTCATAGTCCGAAAGAACGGGCGGTCGAATATGCATTGGGTTTCTGCACGCTGGTCAGTGCGCTGACGACATTGGGGATTGCCGGGGTCCTCATTTTTGAATCCCTGAATTTCTTTGCAGAGGTTTCGATCATCGAGTTTCTGACGGAAACGCGATGGACTCCCCAGTTTTCAGAGAAGCATTTCGGGATATGGCCTCTCTTGTCAGGCACCCTTCTCATTACAGTTATTGCGGCTTTTGTGGCGCTTCCGATCGGACTCATGAGCGCCATCTTTATTGCCGAATACGCCCCCTCTCGCGTACGGAAGGTACTGAAGCCGGGTCTTGAACTGCTTGCCGGCATACCGACCGTCGTGTACGGCTATTTCGCACTGACCTTCATGACGCCCCTGCTGCAGAACTTTATTCCGGGCCTCAATATCTACAATGCGCTCAGCGCGGGCATTGTGGTAGGCGTCATGATCATTCCCATGGTGTCTTCGTTGAGCGAAGATGCGATTCGCGCGGTGCCCCGCTCGCTTGCCGAGGGCGCCTACGCACTCGGCGCCACCCGGATCGAGGTGGTGTTGCGGGTCATGGTTCCGGGCGCGATCAGTGGCATTATGGCGAGTTTTATTCTGGCGCTCAGCCGCGCTGTCGGGGAGACGATGATCGTAACACTGGCTGCCGGGGCTATGCCTAACCTTACGGCGAATCCCACGGAATCGGTGCAGACCATGACGGCTTTCATCGTAAATGTGAGTCTGGGAGACACGCCGCAGGGGACGGTCGAGTTCTACAGCCTTTTTGCGGTGGGTCTGGTGCTGTTTCTGATGACCCTGAGCATGAATTTTCTGGCGAATCTCATCATTCGTAAATACCGCGAACGGTACTGATCCGTGACCTCCTCGCAACAATATGACGAACGTCTTGAGAATCGGCGCCGCAGGGGGCTGATTTTCAGTAGTTTGCTGTTTGTGGCCACGGTGTCGGGACTGGTGGTGCTCATCACGCTGATCGTGGATGTTGTTGTCCAGGGGGGACAATGGCTGGACTGGGGATTTTTGACCAGTTTTCCTTCGCGTATCCCGGAACGGGCCGGCGTCAAGTCGGCTATTGTCGGTTCCATATGGATGATTTTGCTGACGGCGGGTATCTCGGTGCCCATCGGAGTGGCGTCGGCCCTGTATCTTGAAGAGTATGCGCCCCGGGGCTGGTTTCTGAAACTGATCCGGATCAACATCAATAACCTTGCGGGCATTCCCTCGGTGGTCTACGGCATTCTGGGTCTGGCGCTCTTCGTGCGTTTCTTTGCGCTCGGTCGCAGCCTGATTGCAGGCGCCCTGACGATGGCGTTGTTGATTTTGCCCATTATCGTCATCAGCGCCCAGGAGGCGTTGCGCGCTATTCCTTTAGGCATTCGGGAAAGCGCCTTTGCGCTTGGCGCTACGCGCCGGCAGGTCATCTGGAGTCATCTGTTGCCCATGTCGGCTCCGAGCATCATGACGGGGATCATTCTCGCATTGAGCCGGGCTATCGGGGAAACGGCGCCTCTCATCATGATCGGCGCCCTGACATTCATCGCGTTTCTTCCCACCAGCGCGCTGGACCCGTTCACGGTGTTGCCCATACAGATATTCAACTGGACGGCGCGTCCGCAAGCGGACTTTCAGGGGCTGGCCGCAGCAGGCATCATTATCCTGATGATCGTGCTTTTTCTTATGAATCTGAGCGCGATTCTGCTGCGGAATCATTTCGAGAAGTACCGGTTGAGATAACGGGACGTAATAGTTACTCTATGGAAACGAACGAACGCGACGTGTTGATGACCAACGGGCAATCTGTGCCGAAGGACGCCAAGGTGCGTGTGGAAAACCTTGACTTCTGGTACGGCACGAATCATGTGCTTAAGAACGTTGTACTGGACATCCAGGCCCACGAAGTGACCGCGCTCATTGGTCCTTCCGGCTGCGGGAAGAGCACGCTTTTGCGTTGTTTCAACCGAATGAACGAGCTTATTCCGGGCGTCCGTCTCGAAGGCAGGGTGCTTATTGACGGGCGGGATATTTACCGTAATGCAGACCCGGTCATGGTGCGCCGGCGCATCGGGATGGTGTTTCAGAAGCCCAATCCGTTCCCCAAGACCATTTACGAAAATGTGATCTGGGGTGCGCGCGTCAACGGCTACAAGGGCAATGAAGCCGAACTTGTGGAGGAATGTCTCCGGAAGGCGGCGCTATGGGACGAAGTGAAGGACCGGCTCAATGCGCATGCTTACGGCCTGAGCGGGGGGCAACAGCAGCGTTTATGCATTGCCCGTACGCTGGCTGTCGCCCCGGATGTCGTGTTGATGGACGAACCGGCGAGCGCGCTCGATCCGATCGCCACGGCCAAACTGGAGGAAACCATTCTGCAACTGAAGGAACGCTATACGATTATTATCGTTACCCATAATATGCAACAGGCCGGAAGGATTAGCGACCGCACCGCATTTTTCTACCTGGGCGAATTGATTGAGGTCGATGCCACAGATCAGCTTTTCACCCGCCCGGCACGGAAACGGACGGAAGATTATATAACCGGCAGGTTCGGTTAGATCGGGCTTGCCGATCCGGTTTTCTTCCCGTGTTTTGTTGCCTGTTTCTCCATAGGCCGAAAATTGACCCATGGCGATACCCGCACAATCAAGTCGGCAGCTCGACGAGGAGTTGGCGGTTCTCCGCCAGTTGCTTTCCGACATGTCGGAACTGGTTGAGGAACAGGTAGCCAATGCCATTAATGCGGTGTCCAGCAATGATATAGAGTTGGCCCGGCAGGTGCGGGCGAGGGATGACGACGTGGACCGGCTCGAACTGGAAGTGGATTACCAGTGCGAGCGCATTCTCGCCTTGTTTACCCCTGTGGCAGTCGATCTGCGGTTCATTATTTCGGCGGTCAAGATCAATACGGACCTGGAGCGGGTAGGCGATCACGCCAAAAATCTCGCCAAGCACGTGTGCCTTACCGGTCTTTCCACCGAGTTGGTGGCGGAGACGAACATTCGGGAAATGGCGGACGAGGTGCGCTGGATGTTGCG
>JANQSQ010000464.1 GCA_028283985.1 Rhodothermales bacterium
CCTTCGGCCGCAGGCGCCGTGATAAGATTGACGACGCCTGCAAGCGCCTCGCTTCCATAGAGCGACGACGATGGGCCGCGCACGATCTCGACCCGGTCCAGGCCCTGCACGGTCAACCTGTTGAGATCGAGGGTGCCCGCCGTCCGCCCGATGACCGGTTCGCCGTCAAGAAGAATAAGCGTGTAATCCGGCGCAAAACCCTGCACCTGCAACCCGGCGCCATGGTCGTCGAACAGGGCAAGACCGGGAATCGTCACAAGGACATCCGCCAACCGCACAGCCCCCTGCATCCGCATGGTTTCGGCCAGAACGACCGTAGTGGGCACAGCCACATCCTCGAGCGCCTTCTCCGAGCGCGTCGCGGTGATAACGATAGGCGACATCTCGACGACGCGAGACGAATCCGCTTTCACGGAATCGGCTGGAACTTGCTGGGCGCGCGCCGTCAGCGAAGGAATCACTGCGACGAGCGCCAAAAAAAGGCGGAGCGGCCTCATGAAAAGAAGGTTTGACCGGTAATATTTTGTATTTAGACTTAATCTAAATTAGAATGTATTTGAATGCACCTTTGTGAATTTGTTATAGAGAGTGTCCGGCAGGCGGATGTGGAGAGATTCATCGTCAGGAAAAACCCGGACAAACAACCCGGTGCATCGCCGGCAAGCACCATACGAATCATCCGGCCTTTCACCGTAGACTACGGGACCAACCGTTCTGCGCCCCGCTCAAGCGCCAAACAGATTTTCCTGTACAAAAGCGTTGCGGAATTTGCCGTCCGGATCGTATTCCCGGAGTAATTCTCTGAAGGCGGACACCTTTTCGTACCGTGATTGCAACCGGTCCGGGGCCATCGTAAACAGTTTTCCCCAATGCGGACGCGCCCCGAAGGGTTCGAGCGCGTCTTCGATCACGGGAAGGAGTTCCCGGAGCGCATCCCAGTCCTGCTCCCAGGTGCAGTGAAAGGCAACGCTGGGCCGGTCGAAGCACATACTCATCCACAAATCGTCGCTGTCGATACTGCGCACCTCCGAGATCATCAGGAGCGAACCGAACCGTTCGCCCATCCCCTGAAAAATTCTGGCCACCTCCCGCGCGTGTTCCCGGGGAACAAAGTATTCGCTTTGCAGCTCCTTGCCGCTGCTCGGGGTAAAATCCATTCGGAAATGCGGCAGGCGCTCATACCAGGGGCCGGGGACGCCCATCTGTTCGGTGCAATTCACGGCCGAGAGTTCCAGGATCGGGTGCACATTCCTGTTCGCCAGAGTCGCGCCGAAAAACACGGGTTCCGCCTCGAACGCATCGTCTCCCGCTACCCGCTTGATCCAGACCTGATTTACCGTGTCCGATCGCCAGTCCGTGAACAGGCTCACACTGTAGCCGCTCGACATGATTTCATCGAAATGATCGTCCAGCGAGGCCACCGGGAGATCCAGGTAGACATGCTGGATCATGTCGAAGGCGGGCTGGAGGTCCAGCGTAACTTCCGTAACCACGCCGAGGCTGCCGAGGCCCACGACCGCTCCGGCAAATCGTTCGCCGTCCTCCTCGCGGGAGAGAGTGACCAGATCGCCGTTCGCATCGATGAACGTGATTGCGGCGACCGCCGTGGCCAGATTTCCGTTCGCCACGCCCGAGCCGTGGGTGGCCGTAGCACAGGCGCCCGCCACGGAAATGTGCGGCAGGGAAGCCAGGTTGTGCAAGGCATACCCTCTCTCCTGGAGATAGGGAGCAAGATCGCCGTAGCGCATGCCGGCCCCTACCGTCACCCTGTTCGCTGCCTCGTCGAGATGCACCACCCGGTTGAGATGCTCGAGAGATATTTGCGCGTCGATGCTGTCGGCAATGGCGTTGAAGCAATGACGCGAACCGAGCGGACGAACCCTGGGCGTGTTCCTCACGAGGTCCTGCGCCTCGGCAACCGTCTGCGGCAGATGCAACCGGTCCGTAGAGTAGGTGAGATTGCCCGCCCAATTCGTCCTGGGCGGAAGAGTGGCGACTTCTTCCGGCCTGCAGGAGGCCAGCGGAGCAAGGATACCGCCCGCCACGAGGGCGGAACATGTTTTCAGGAAGGTTCTTTTGTCCATGCTTCTTCGCTGCGTTGGTTACACGACACGGCCCGCGAATCCGAATATACCGAACGGTTCTGTGTATTGCGGTACAATGCGTTCGCTATTATCCTTAGGATACGCTGATCAGATAGGAAAACACCCTGCCTTATGACCTTCGACGGGAAAATCGTGGTCGTCACCGGAGCCGCCCAGGGAATCGGGGCCGCCGCCATGGAATTGTTTCTGGAAAAGGGCGCGCGCGTAGCCTCTCTGGACGTTGCCCCTGCAAAAGAAGGGGATGCGGAAAACAGCATGTATGTCCAGTGCGACGTATCGAAAGCGGATCAGGTGGAACGGGCTTTCCGGCAGGTGCTCGACCGGTTCGAGCGCATCGACGTACTCGTCAACAATGCGGCGGTCCAGACATACGGCACCGTCGAGGAAACGTCCGAGGAAGAGTGGGATCGCGTGCTGGCCGTCAATGTGAAGGGAGCCTTTCTGTGCGCAAAACAGGCGCTCCCCAGCATGACCGCACAGCGGAACGGCGTGATCGTGA
>JANQSQ010000428.1 GCA_028283985.1 Rhodothermales bacterium
AATGCGAAGGGCGCCGGCATAAGAAGCGCCGCAAGAAACAGGAACGCAGCGGTCAGGGTGATGCGGGCAGGAAGCGACGGTACGGACCCACTGTGCGCAATGTGCCGCGCGGGCGCTTTCCCATGCATCGCGCCCGGCTGCATTTCCACTGTTTCCGTCGATCGTTCGAACACAGAAACAGGTTTGACTGGTACGCGGCCCGTTATGTTTTCGTTCCCCTTCATGGCCTGATCACTTGATGATCGCGAACGTGCCGGTCCGCTCGCCGACGCCGGGCGCTTCCACATGATACAAATACACCCCGTACGAGACGGACAGCCCCTCTTCGCTTTCCAGATTCCAGTCCAGCGTGCCGTCAAGCAGGGCGGTGGGCGTGAGCCCCTCGTTGCTCCCGTCGGAAAGCTGGAGGGTGCGTATGAGGCGTCCGCTCACGGTATAGATCCGGACGGTGGCCTGCGGGGGCAGGTGGATAAACTTGATGACGCGGGGGCCGCGGCCCGTACTGAACGGATTGAGCCCCTCGAACTGGTTCGTCGCCACATAGGGGTTCGGCACGACACGGATAGCCTCCAGCATCTCGCGGGCCGCGTCGAGGTCCGCCTTGGGCCCGGTGGCGGTGAATTCGAACGCATCGGTGGCGAGAAACGGCTTCCGCGTAATAATCGTCACCACGTCGCCTTCCTGGGGATCGCGGTTGTCCCTGAACACGAAATTCAGCCCGATGCGCCAGGTGATCACAGGATCGCCGCCGTCATCGCCCACCTTGGTCTCCCGGAGCACGATAAAGTCGCTCTCCCCTATGCTCGGATCGGCGGTCCAGGAGGCCGGCTCCGTCGAAACGGACGAGACGAAATCGTCGCCCGTGATGTCCCAGAAGGCATATTCTATGGGTACCTCGGTACCGTCCGGAAGCAGGCGGTATACCTCCACGTTGGTCGGGCGGGCGGGCAGCGTAAGCCGCCGGGTCACCTGCATTTCGATAGACTGGCCCTGCCCCGGCCCCACGACCTTCACCCGGTAATCGAACGGATTGCGCAACCCGCGCACGAACCCCGCCGACGAATGCGGATCCAGCGATACGGGATAGATTTCTTCGCTGTTCCAGGCTGTTTCCACCTTGTTGAGCACAATGAACGGCTCGGGAAAAAACGCCAGGGAAAACCCGATGGGATCGCCGTTGTCGGCCAGCAGGGGAAATTCCCGGCCTGCGCGGAACGCCGTGGAACGCTTGAGCAGCGTGTCGTTTTCCGTAACGTCCACGAGCGAGAAGTTTCTGGTCGTCAGGGTGTCGGGGCTGAAGCGTCCGCCGGAGACGAGCGTGTCCTCGAACACGATGCGGAACCGGCGCCCGTCGGCAATGGCGATCGGATCGACAACCTCGTAGAGAATGCGGCTGCTGGTCGTGCCCGCCACGCGCTCCACTTCGCCGAGCGTGGGGTCCACATAGCCGGCCACCGGCGCCGAGGGCGCGATGACCACCACATTGGGGCCCGTCCGGATGGAGCCGTCCGGGAGCCGCTGGATACGGATGGGGGTCTCGGTGGGCGGAATATTATCCTGCGCGGAGCCGAAATCGTAGGCCGTTACGGCGTAGAAATAGGTAACGCCGTTCGTAACGTCCTCGTCCACGAAAAGGTGGGCCAGCCCGTTGCTGCCCTCGCCCGGACTCACCTTGTTGTCTCCGAGGTAGAACTGGATGCCGTTGATATCCACAGGGTGAAATCCCTCGAACCCGTTGATGAGATCGAATTGCGCGATCGGCTTGCGCAGGAGCCGGTTGCCGAACCCGTCGGTAATGATCTGCGGATCGAGGAAAGCGGGGTCCGTCGAACGATAGATGCGATAGCCCTCGAAGTCGTTCGGATCGCGCCCCAGGCCCGCAAGGAACTGGTCGTACGACTGCTCTGAAATCGAATCCCAGTAGAGGGTCACCTTGCCGTCGCCGGGCACGGCGCGCAGCTTGGGCGTAATGGGCGCCTGGGCAAACTGGTAATCCTCGTGGTACGCCTGCAGGGCATAATCCCTCGACTGGAGCGCCTCTTCCTGCGTGCCCCCCATCACGACCGCCAGCGAGATGCGCTCGGTCTGGCCGGCCTTGAGCGGAAAGATGCCGCTGGACACGGTGATGTCGGTGTCTCCGGGATCGGGGAGTTCCGTATCGAAATTGCCCGGCAGCATGAAGCGGCGAAACAGGAAACGATCGGAAGAACTGCCGATCCCGAGCGTCCCGGCCCCGAAAATGCGCACGTTCGTGATGCCGATCTGGTCCGATTCGGAAATGTCCGTCACGTCGATGTTGCGCTCGCCGGGGAAACCCGTGCCGGCGCCCGAGGTGGGGGCGCCGTCGTTATCGCCGGGATCGCCGTTGAACGGCACGCCGTCCAGTCCGGTATCGTTGAGGAAACGGTTCCAGTCCTTGTCGTTGTCGATCCCGTCGGCGCGGCTTTCGTCGGTCATTTCGTCGATTTCCTCGTCGATGCCCTCGTCCGTGGCGCCGTCGCCGTCATTGTCGAGGCCGTCCGCATAGGCCTTGCCGATATCTTCGGGGCCTACGTGGTACAGCACGATATCCGTGCCGGGCACGCGGTACCGCCGGTAGCTATCGGACGCGGCGGCATTCACCATGTCCTGCGTGACCGTGGGCGATCCGGGTTCGGCGAGATAGTTGCCTTCTTCGAGATGCGTATCGTTGTTGTCGATCCCGTCCTTGAACGCGCGGCCCACATCGTCCTCTTCCACGCCCACAAGGTGGACCGTCACGTCCCGGTCCGTGGCAAGCACGGGCGGCCACCTGCGCCAGTGATCGCTCGCGGCGAGCGCCGCCATCTCTTCGGTGACCACCGGGCTGCCCGCTTCTCCGTCCCCGTCGTTGTCGATATAATC
>JANQSQ010000467.1 GCA_028283985.1 Rhodothermales bacterium
CGATCCGTCGCATCATCCAGCGCTTCGGGTTTTTGTGTTTTGTACCAGGCCTCCCATTCCTCATAGTTTTTCTCTCCGAATTCCTGAAACAATTCGGTCATCTGGCCAACAATCCGGGGGCGTGTCCCTTGGGCATTCTGGTTGGCCAGGTTTATAATCTGGGATGTGTACTTAGGAAAAGCATGCTGTTTCTGCGATACAGCCTCGGCAAGTTCCGCATTTTTAATCTTGAATGTGGACATGTCTACTGCGGGCAGTTTTCGGTGTCATACTTGCGTTTTTCGTGGTTAAATATGCACCTCACAGAAACGCACTAACGCTCCCTAAGCACGAGCCGCACCATATCCTCGACGGTCCCGGTTTCGGGGTGGCGCCGGAGCATTTTCCGGAGGGCTTTCTCGGCGGCGGCCCGCGTATACCCGAGCGATTCGAGGGCGGCCAGCGCATCGACACGCGCAGATCGATCCGGAGCGGATGCGCCCTCTCCGTCTGCCGCAACGCCCGGCTCCGGCCATTCCATCGCCGCAAAACGGTCCTGCAGTTCCACAATCATGCGCTGGGCCATTTTGCGCCCGACCCCCGGAATCTTCGTCAGTATCGCCTCGTCCCCATGCATTACATAGGTCCGGAGGTCGTCCGGGCGCATTACCGAAAGGGCGGCCAGCGCCAGTTTCGGCCCGATGCCCGAGACGTTCAGCATCACCTCGAACACCTGTTTTTCCCGTTCGGAAAAAAAGCCGTACAGCAACGCCGCATCCTCCCGCACATGAAAGTGGGTAAAAAGACGCACCGGCTTGTGGACCTCCGGCAGACGCTCGAAGGTCGAGGTGGTGACAAGCAGTTCGTACCCTACCCCCTGCACATCGACCACGGCGCGCGTGGGCTGCTTCTCGACAAGTTGACCGGCGATGTAGGCGTACATGGCTGCTGACAGATGCTTCTCATACAGGACGAAGCACCGTAAACGTCGTGTGTTACAAGGGTCTATGCAATATATGCATAGATCGGGCCGTCTTTATGCAAAATGTGCATATATCGATTTCGCAAGACGATTCGTTCGAGGATTCGTATACTACACTCCTTCAGGACACTCTGTCTCAACCTACCCAAGGAGATCGATACGATGCGTCAAGTTACGTCATACCTTGCGATGGTGTGCATGTTCGTTGTATGCATACTCACCCCCTGCCTCGCCCAGGCCCAGATCGCGTTCGAGCATGTCCATGTTCTGCCCATGACAGACGAAGAAGTACGGACCGACTGGACCGTGCTCGTGGAAGGCGACCGGATCACGGCAGC
>JANQSQ010000472.1 GCA_028283985.1 Rhodothermales bacterium
ATGCCACCCCAAGGTCCGCCGCCTGCTTGCGCAGATCGCGCGGATCGTCGGGTTCGTCCCAGGGAATGTGGAGCGATATCCGCGAGGCCGAGCCGGTGAGCCGGCGCACCACGGACACGTCCTGCATTTTCTCGAATACGTCGCGCGGCTCGCCCCGGCCCGGAAAACGCCCGAACCGCGTGCCGCCGGTCCCCAGCGCCCACGAGGGCACGGCCACCTCAAACGCGGCCACCTGCTCCACGACCGCATCCGGGTCCAGGCCGCGGCGGCGCAGTTGCTCGTCGAGGTGCGCATAGTCGCTGCGCCAGGCTTCGTCGCATTCCCGATTCGAAGCATCGATCCGATCCGGTGTTATCATGGCGTAAGAGCAATAGGAGATGAAATACGGGAATAAAATACGGAAGTGGCATGCAGAGGTAAAATGCGGAGTTGGCCGGCGCGCCGCAACGCGTATTTCCGCCGGCCCCCGTCAGGAAGAATCGGCGCGGCCCATCCAGAACGAAGCGGTCGAAAACCAGAGCGCGGCGCCCACAAGCATAAGCACCGCATGCGCGCGCCAGGAAATTATACCCGCAAGCACCAGCACCGCCGGAACGACCGTCAGGGCAAGGCCAGTGTACGACAGTATTTTCAGCAGGGTGGTCATGGGTTATACGGTCTCGTACATGGACGCGAATGGCTGTATGACGAAACGAGCGCACAGGGGCCGGAATCGTTACGGATGCGCGGCAGGGGACGCCCGACCCGACCGTTGCCGGATCGCACTAAGCCCTGTAAACAAACCCGTTGCAATGAACCAGCCGGGCAGACCCAGGAAAAATATATCCCATCCCCAGATCACATGCATCAGCCGGCAGGCGGCCAGCGTCCCTATCCATGTCAACGCGGCGGGCCAGTCGAAAGCGATCCGTTTCCAGCCGGCGTATCCGGAACCCAGCCCCATCTTCGGCAGAATCCGGAAATCGGCGAAAATCACCGCCCCCATCGGCATCAGAATGAGCCCGTAGAGCGCCACGAAGTCAAGCAGGCGCATCATCAGCGCGGGAAAGAGCGCCGCCACGGTCGTAACCCCTCCCACCGCAAGCGTCACCTTCCAGCGCTTCCAGTTCGGAGTGATGGTCTGCATGGCCAGTCCGGCGCGGTAAATC
>JANQSQ010000431.1 GCA_028283985.1 Rhodothermales bacterium
CCTGAGCATTTTCGGGCGCGGTGAGCATGGCGAACGCGGCGGCCCCCGTTGCGTCGGAGGGAGGAGCATCCGCGAGGGCGAGCAATGCGGCAAGCCGCACGCGTGCGTCCTCATCTTCCAGCACGTTGTTCGCCATTAGCGCGTTGCGCGAGGCGTCGGTCGGCGGCAGAACCTGGGCGGCGGCTCGACGTACGGCGGCAGAGGGGTGATTCAATGCTTCCGCGGCTACCCCGAAGGCTTCGTCATGCGAGCCGTCGAGCATGCCCAGGCCGTGCAGGGTCCACAAGGCATGCAATGCGCCCGGATTGAGGCCGAGGGCATCCATGGACGTATCGCGCACGAGGCCGTACAGGTCCGTTGCCACATCCTGTTCGCCCCGTTCTACAAGGAGCCGCTGGGCCGTTTGCCGCCAGAACATGTTGTCGTGCCGGAGCGCGGCGACGAGTTCCTGCAGCGAAGCGCCGGAGAGGTCCATGGACTCGCCCGGATCCGCATCCTTGTGCACGATGCGGTAGATGCGACCGTGCTCGCGGTCCCGCAGATCGGTCACGTACGCATTGTTTTGTCCGTGCTCCCAGCCTTCCCGGAACGGGCCGAGGTTATGCTGCGGGATGTAGTTGTACCAGTCGACCATCCACAAAGCGCCGTCGGGGCCCACCTCGGCAAGGATGGGAATGGTCCACTCGTCGTCACTGGCGAGCATGTTCCACTTGTTGAGCGCCTTGTAGTCGCTGCCGTCGGATTCCATAGCGAATCGTCCCAGTGTGCGGACGGTCGGCCCGGCGACGAATGCGATGCGGTTCCAGTATTCCTCGGGAAAATCGCGCGCCGTGTACAGGGCGTGTCCGGACGCAGCGGTGTAATTCCCTTTAAAGTCTCCCTGGCGGGTGCGGGTCGTCACGGGGTGTACGCGTCGGTCTTCGGCAATGGCGCCGAGCCGGACGGGGGTCCAGCCGCGCACCGCCTCGTAATACCGGTTCGGGACGGGCATGTACACGCTGGGATTGTTGTTGGCCGTCGAGGCGAAGGGGATGCCTTCCTCGCTGAAGCCGAATCCCCAGGTGTTGTTGTTCGTCATCCGCACGAATTCAAGTTTGGACCCGTCCGGCTTGAAGCGGAAGAAGCCCATCGGGAATCGATGGGCTTCGCCGCCGACCGTTCCGTCGAAACCCGAATAGCCCAGAACGCCCCATATCCAGTTGTCGAAGCCCATCCGGATATTGTTGGGCCCCGCGTGGGTGTCGAACGTTCCCCAGCCTTCGAAAAGGACCTCCTGCATATCGGCCTTGTCGTCTCCATCGGTGTCTTTCAGGAAGAAGGTATACGGGGCCTGCACCACCACCACGCCGCCGTTCGCAAAGGCGAATCCGGTCGGGATGCTCAGGTTCTCGGCGAACACGTTGAACGAGTCGGCCCGACCGTCCCCGTCGGTGTCTTCAAGAATCGTAATGCGGTCGTTGCCCTGACCGACCTCTTCATGGAGCTGGTTCGGATAATCGATGGTTTCTGCAATCCATAGTCTTCCGCGTTCGTCCCATGCCATATAGATGGGCTTGACGATGTCGGGCTCCGCTGCAAAGAGCTCGATTTCGAAGCCCGGCGGCACGACCATGCGAGACATGGACGTTTCGATGTCTACGGGCAGTTGCATGGGGCGCAGCCTGCGCTCGTTTTCCGGATTCGAGTTGTATTCGAGGGAAGGCAGGACGGCGTCGACGTATTCGTACGGCATCGATCTGGGCACGACGTCGAGCGCCCAGTCCCCGGCGGCCCATTTTATGCCCCGCGCAACCAGTTGCTGGAATCCCGGTTGCGACCAGGTCCGCTCGTCGTGGCCCCAGGCCGTGTAGAAAACTCTTCCCTCGCCGTGCGTCCGCACCCATGTCCAGGGTTCGGCATGATCCCCTTCGTGGCGTACTTCGAGCACGGTGCGGTCGGGGTTGTGGTGCTTGTGGATGTACGTCTCGTCCCAACTTTCGAATTCCGGCACGCCGAGGATGGCGGGATGGGTTGCGTCCGTGCGTTCCGTACGCACGACGCCGATGCCGTGGCTGTCGAAGGCCGCGCCGACGAGCGCGATGTAGACCTCCGAGTTGCGGAACATGCCCGAGGCGGAATGCAGGGGAACGAATCCGCCGCCTTCCGCGACGTACTCGAGGAGGGCCTGTTCCTGCGCGTCCGTCATCTCCATATAATTGGCGTAGAATACCACCGCGTCGAATTGGCGCAGGTTCTCGAGATTTACGGCTTCGACTTCGTCCGTGTAGAAGATGTCCACGCCCATTGCGTACAGCGCCGAGATGATTTGCTGGGCACGGGCTGCGGGCTGGTGGTGCCCATTGTCCCCGAGGAACAGGGCGGACACGGTGGATTTGTCGTCCGGCCGGGGCGCTGGCGAGGCGGTGGCGGCGGAGCAGAAAACGAAGGTGAGAAGAAGAACGCCGGCAAGGGAGGCAAAACGACGCATGGCAGGGGTTGTGCGTTGGATGGAAAACGATACGGTGTGTGGGAGTGCTACGGAATGCGGCGGGCGGCCCATTCCACGCTGTTGCGAAGGATACGGGCGTACGCAGGGTGCTGATGCGCTGCGCCGTCATGGCCCAGCGTGTTGACGACGATCCGCCCGTTCGTATGGTGGACGGTCCACACGATCGGGTATGTTTCGCCGGTTTCGACTTCTTCCGCTTCGGCGAGCACATGGATGGATGAGCCTTCGGGGTCTCGTTCGGAGCGGTACAATTCGTCTTCGATAGTGAATTCGGCCGGCACGTTCGCCATCACCGGATGGTCGGGTTCGATAACCTGCACCGTGAAGGCGCCGTATTGCCGGTGGCTCCGGGCGCCTCCGCCCACGAGTTCCTGGTTGTATTCCGGCCAGTTCAACCAGTTGTACCATGCTCCCGGATGGCCGATCACAAGCCCTTTGCCCGCCCCGACGAAATAAAACACGCCCTCGTGCAGTTCCGGGTCGGTCATCGGCTGGTTCGTCACGATGCGGAGTACGTCGAGCGTGTCGAGGGCGGGAAGTATGTGCGCCGGTGTGTCGGTATAGGCCGCATGGATTCCGACCTCTTCAAGGACACCCGCATCTTCTTCATGGAACCACCGGTCGAAATCGTGGGAGGAGCCTCCTCCAGCCGTAAGGACGGTGATGGGGTCGGGCGTTTCGGACGGGGGAGCCTGCGCCTGCACGCAGGCGGACACGGTCAGGGCCGCAAGCAGCAGGAAGCCCGCTCGCCCGGTAATGTGCAAGAGATTTGTCATAATGGATGCGGGTCCGGGCGTTCGCAGAATCGCTCACTACGTTTCCGATTGTCGTGGGTCAAGCCTTCCAACCGGGGGTTTTTGATCGGCTTGGGCAGGGTATGCAATGGTCGAACAGTGCAGCCATTTACGTATTTTCCGGCAGCGATTCGAGAAGGGTGAGCCACCCGTCAAAAACGGGACATTGGGCGCGCATCCGATCAATACCGATAGCTTTGGCAATGGCGATGCCGGTACTTGTCTTCTTGAATCGGCGGTAGAGCTGTTCAATGCGTTTGGATGGCGCCGTATGTCGCGAATTGTCGATCGCCTCAGGCTCCCCGCATTCCTGAATGATTGCTTCTATGCTTTGCGGGTCTGCCTGAATGGCCCTCGCCAGGATAGCGGGCTCACTGAAAAGCAGTGCCTCAAACTCGTGGATTGCGATATGCGGTACGAAACGCACGTCTGAGCGGTAGTCCGCAAGTTCATCGTCAATAGCGTCCTGAGTCGCCGTGCAAATGGCGGTACTGATATCGCTTGGAGATGCACCCGGCCGGATGGCATCGAGTCCCGGCCAATCACGGCCAATGCCGTAGTAATCGACCAGAAGCGAGACGTAAGCGTCTTTTCGCTGCTTCAAGTGTCGGGCAATGTCATTCCTGGCGCGCACGAAGCGCACATCGCCGCCTTTCTGTCCGGACTTCGATAGAATGATCGGCGTCATGAAGACGTTCTTTGCGCCGAGGTATGGGGCAAGGACATCCTTGATGAAGCGCTGCTCCGCTGGTCCTTCCACAATGACGGTAATGGCTGCGGAGTTACTCATGACTGGTACCTCCCGCGATCACGTTCTTAGCCCATAGTTCTCCTACCGAGTAGTCTTCGAGCCACACTGTGAAATCTTCCTCGTTCAGCCGTTCAAAAGTCGATTGCCCCTCCTTCCGATTGACAACGATCACGTCCTCAATAGCAAATTGGTCAAGCAATAGCGGTGACTGCGTAGCAACTATCAACTGGGTTTCCTTCGCAGCACTGTTGATCAATTCTCCCAGAATACGTATAGCCTCCGGGTGCATGCCCAGTTCAGGCTCGTCAATAATGAGAGACGGAGGCGGGTCAGGTTGAAGAAGCGCGGTCGCCAGGCAAATGAACCGAATGCTCCCATCGGAAAGGTGGTAGGCTTGCATCGGATAGTCCGAGCCCTTGGTCTTCCACGACAGGGCCACCTTCGTCTTCGGACCGAATTTCTTCGGCTTCAACAGAAAGTCATCCAGAAAGGGCGTGACCAGTCTACATGCGTTGACGATTTCCTTGTAGGCATGCTTTTCTTCTTCACGCAGATGAGCCAGAAATGGCGCGATATTGGACGCATCGGGTCGAAGGACCTCATTGTCTTCGACAATCTCGGCGTGGCGCATACCGGCCGTAGGACTTGTATCGTGAAAGTGATACACAACCCAGGAGCGGACGGTATTGTAAACGGGTCTGCTGTATTCGCTATCGGGCAAGTTTCCTTTTGCCTCTTTAACCAGAAGTGACCGGTTGTCGTTGCTTGTTCCCAGTTCCCACCAGTCGATTCTCCCGGGTGCGTAATATCTGGCCTCGTCGGAAAGAGCAAAATCCTCTCCTGGACCAGGTTTGAGCGTAAATCGGTAGCCACGTTGCCCGAAGCGCATCTCGAAGTACATCTCGTCCGTGGCCTTTCTGCCGTTGTGCAGAAGGTCGCTAATGCCGCCGCTTTCTCGAACGTAGTCACTGAGATTGCCGTCAATCAATGATCGGAGCATGCTGAAGAAAGAAAGGAGATTGCTTTTTCCCGCTCCGTTGGCTCCAACAAATACATTCAGGTCTTTGAGCTCAAATCCATCCAATTCCCGGATTGACTTGAAGCCCCTTATCGTCAGTTTGTCCATTTGTCCATCCATATCGCACATTGGAAGTAGTCGGGTTTATTAGGACAGTTTTCTTCGCGGTTTTAAGTGTACTTGAGGTGGTCGGGTGCGAAACAAAATGATACTTCCTGCTACGTTAAAGCACAAGGCGCGAACAGGCGGCGAGGGAGATCAGGTAGCGAGATCGAAGGGGAGATCCTGTCGCGGTTTTAACGCTTGACTTGCTACCGCTATCGGAATTATTCGGAACGCCATGCTCGTTTACGCGCAGTACATGTTTGAACAGGTTATCGTGATATTCTTCCCGAAGCCTG
>JANQSQ010000485.1 GCA_028283985.1 Rhodothermales bacterium
GAGCGCCATTCAGGTCTTCGGTAAAAATCGTATCGTACAATGCCCCGAAATGCTTGCGGCCGCTGAATCTCGCCTGATGCGGTCTATGACGCCAGACCGCCAGGACGGCTTCAGCGATCACGGCGCTCGTAAATTCGTCGGGCGATACCGAACGATCCTCGCGCTTGGCCCGGTACTTATATCCCAATGCAGAGATTGACGTGTCGAGGGTTTTCTGGCGGAGGTCATTGGCCTTCAAATCTCTCAAATCGACCGGGTTCTGGCTGTTCGTGGCGAATGTAATCGCTCCAACGAGTTCATTATCGTCTTGGGGCAACTCGTATATGCGAACAAGAACCTCCGCCGCACTAATCTCCGGACCAATCTCGCTTGCTATTTGCTGAACAGTGCGCGCCGTTTGCCCACCGTTGACGATTTGCAGGTCATTTACCTGCACCTGCCAGTTGTCTCTTTGAAGTGCATTGTGGCGAAACTGGGAGCATGTGACGGTAATACCATTGTTGTAAAAATAAAAATTTGAGCGCTCTTCCTTTTGGCGCAGTGTAGCTGCAACAGCTTCATTCACGCGGTTTCCCTTGAGCCCCAGATAACGACGAATATTCTTTTCAAATAGCTGATTGTCGTACTCATTGGTAAGGCGCGCGAGTTCGGCGACAGACATTCGCCCTATAAGTACGCGCCGAAAATCGAAGGTTTCGACCACCGCCTGCCCGGTAAATTTCAGTTCTGTGCTGATCGGTTTCCGAGCCTGCAACAGGGCAAGGAGTTCCTCAGAACCGATATAACGCCACTCGACTTGTCCTCCGAAGTCCCCAGCGGCATTGTCGATCCGTTGTTGCGCTTTCGAATTCCATCGTACCCCGTTATTAGCAGCGACCGCAGTGACGCGCGGAATCGCGCCTTCCGCAACAAAGGAACGTATGTCCTCAATCCGCTGGTCCAGTCGTCGATTCAGGCTCACCGGCTTGGCTGGATCGAATAGCGTTTTGATCGCACCGATCATACCGGCGACGGCGTTCTCGGGAAATGCCGAGTTTCCGTCAAGATTTTTTTTGTATTTCCCCTGTATCAGCGTAATGTGCAATTCGCCGTCATCGGGCGACTCAAAGTACAACGCATCGACCCCGAAATCGTCCCCTCCATCCACAATGCCGTCGAGCGCCTCGTCCTCAGTGAGGTCGAACGCTGTTTTCGCAACAAGAAAGAGGAACGCTGTCGAGCGTTTCCTGTGCTCGTCGGTACCCAGCCCCAGCTCGTTGATAAAAGCATCGGAGTGCTTCCGGACAATACCAGACACCTGTTGGTCAATGATTTGCGTAGCGAGGGGCATCGTTCTAATATGGGATCAAGGTGGATGCAGATGGTCTGTAACAAGGCAGAATTGGTAATACACATGATCAACTCAATGAAATTTCTTGTCGGGTGTTCCGGCCCATATGCAAAATCGGTTAATCTGGCCATGTGGTCGAAGAGCCCGATCGCCTGATGCGCAAACGGCTCGCAGTGAGCTGTCAGGATTGGGAGATATTCTCCGAAGTGCTTGCCTCGCTACCCGTCTGTAGCATTACTTGAATGTCTGGCGGTAGATCGGCGCTGGTGCGGACAGGGATTGGGTTCAGCGCTTTTGGCGGATGCATTGCAACGGGTAGTTCGGGCAGGTACAGCCCTTGCTGTTTACGCCGTTGTCGTGGATGCAAAAGACGAGCAGGCCCAGGCGTTTTACGAGCACTTCGGTTTTATTGAGCAACCGGGCACAAAAAGGCGTTGGGTTTATCCGTTAGCCGGGATAGATTGATTCGACGCCAAGCTTATCCAGATCGGCGGGCGGTAGAAAAATGAAAATGCCCTATTCTTCAAGAAAACTACGAGTTTTATCCAGAAGCCGAACAGCATCCTTCATTTCGCATTCCCATATGGTCAAAACACGCCAGCCCTCATTTTTCAGTGCCTCTATATGTGCCTGATCACGGATGCGGGTACGCTCAAGTTTCGGCTTCCAATACTCAAGGTTGGACTTGGGCAGTCCTGCGATTGTACAGGCCGGATTCGGATGCCAATGCCAGAAACACCCGTTAACAAAAATCACCGCTCGATGGCGTGGAAGCACCAAGTCAGGCTTGCCCGGTAGATCACGTCTATGTAACCGAAAACGGTATCCAAGCCTGTGAACCATTGAACGAACCGCCATTTCTGGCCTCATATCCCTCGAACGAATCCGGGACATGCAGTAGGAACGATCTTCAGGGCTTAGATTGTCAGGCATATATTAGGTCGCTTCAGATAACGCCTTATCCGCCTCTTCCGATATCACCTTCACAAGCACATCATCCGGCAAGGCATCTAGCAAAACAACCCCGCCACGACGATTTAAGTTGATCATCCAACTGCGAAAAATGTTTCTTTCGAATATCTGTCCCCCGTTGTTCCAATGTTCTCGCATCAAGGTGTAAATTCCACGTAATACATTCCTGTTCATAGACACCGATGGACGTTCGATAAGAGCTGACCGTACATCCTGGCGATGTAAAAGGATAGTCAAAAATTGACGTGGATTATCCGGGGCAATATCGTGAGCGATTTTCCCCAACCACCATAATCGAGAAGCAGCATTGTCTCGAATCAATGCCCTGTTACCATTTACAAAAAAATGATTTTGCACCTGACGCACAGCGTCCTCGTCTTTTTCTGGGCGGCCATTGAACCAACGCAGGGAAGCATATCTGGGACATTCACAATGGCACAAATAGGCCCATAATCTTTCATCTGAAGCCTGATGAGGAGTAAGTTCGTACAGTTTTTCATACATCACCAATGCATTATCTACATCTGTAATGTAGGGACGATCAGCGTCTATAATGAGATGACCAGTCAGATCGGGTGCAGCAAGTTGTGAATTTCTCACACCGGGCAAGGCAAAAAAGAAAGAATCGTTAGCCTCACGGGAATGACAGTAATACCAATCAAGATTTTCGGCTATACCATTCTTGATATTATCAAGTGTTGCTTGAATATAGTATCGATAAATAGCCGTTCGCGATCCTGCGGCAAATCCGTGACATCCTTTACGTTTGCTACCAAGCATGAACTTCTTCTGAACCAGTATCCGGCTTTCCTCAAGGATCGTTGGACTTCATCGAACCAGGCCCCGCCTGCTCCGTGGAGTAAATGAGGTACGTTCTCCAAAATAATGAAACGAGGACGTTTTTTAACCTCCATCTCCCGCAACAAGCGCATGATTTGGAAAAACACTTCTCCTCGAGAATCCTCGAATCCCCGGCGCTCACCTGCTTGCGAGAAGCTCTGGCAGGGAAATCCCCCAGCCAGCACATCAACCTCGGCCAAATTGTCGCCAGCCACCGACAGATTACAGATATCTTTTTCAATTACTCGGACCCCCGGAAAGCGGTGGCGGAAAGTCGTGCAGGCAAATTCATCTTTATCACTGGCCCAGCGAACAGTAAAACCCGCCTTAACAAGACCGGACGCAAAACCGCCCATTCCGCTAAACAAACAACCCGCTGTTAATTGACGCTTGCGTGCAGCCATGGTACTAATCGTTACTTCGACACCCACCTATTCCACCTCACACCCCTCTCTCCGCCGCGTATCGGTGATCTGCGTAATCTTCCAGGCGGAGCCGTCGTGGAAAAAATGAAAGGCGTTTACGCCGCAGTGGCTGAACGTCTCCCCGAGATAGAAGGCGTAGTTCATCCAGGCCTGGGCAAGGTGGCCGTCCACGGCGATTTCCACATCCCATATCTTCTCGTCCCATACCTCGTCATGAGGGGTCCCCACCGCCTCGACGAAGCCGTCCACGCTGCCTGTATTCAATACGGGCTGACCGTCGCGCACGAACGCGGACTGCAGGCGCGCCTCCGGGTGAAACGTCTCCCGGACCATCGTGCTGTCGCCGGCCCGCATGCCGTCGAAAAGCTGGTCGATGACGACCCGCACGCCTTCGGGAGACAGATCGCCGGATGACTGCGCCGCAACCGGAGCGGCAAACGCCAGCAAACCAAGCGTCAATATGATGCAAGAAACGGAACGCATGGGCCTAATCTAACGATCGAAAGACCTGGATCGCAAACCCCTGCGCGTATTGAATCCTCTCCGCATACCGGAACGGGCACAAAATGACGCGACAAACTCGTGAAATGCCCTGCCGCGAAGCACCTTCCCTTTTGGGGCACACACTGAACCGCGCAAAGAGTTTAGCACCCTACCCGCCTCCCTGTAACCGCACCACCTGATGCTCGGCGGTATCCGTATCGAGTGTCTCGCGCAGCATATCCACGAAGCCCATGCCGTATTTGTTTAGAAAATGCAGCACGGACAGTTCGCGCTCCTGCAATACCCCGTTCGGATACAGATTTCCTTGCGCCTTTTCGAGACGGGCGCGCACCAGATCTTGTTTTTTCTTTTCGGCCCGCACGGCCTTTGCCCGCAGCCGGGCCAGTTCGCCCGTCAGCGCTTTTTGGGTGGCGTCGGCGGCCTTCGCCAGCGTACCGTCCACTTCCCGGAGGGGCGCCCGCACGTGATCGACCACCCCGCCCAGAAGCCGGGCGGCCTCGTCGAACGCCCCCTCGATATCCCCTTGCATCGAGTCCACCACGACGCGGTGAAAAAGCCGGTCCGCATCTCCGGCGAAATCCCCCACGGCAAGCCCGTACGTATCCAGCACCTTCGCCACATGCGGTTCGAGGAAGGTGGCGCCGGCCCGGGGATAGATAAGCGGCATGGGAAGGCCCGCCCATTCGTACAGGGGATGGCACTGCGCAAAGTAGGCGATTTCGCTCGGGCCGCCCACGTACAGCGCGGTGGGAAGCAGCAGGTCCTGCATCAAAGGGCGAAGCACCACATTCGGACTGA
>JANQSQ010000496.1 GCA_028283985.1 Rhodothermales bacterium
TCCAGCGAACAGGCGCCGGCTCGGGCACACGATCCGAGCCTCTCGGCGCAAAACGCAAAAATACGGCCCCTTCCTCGGGCATACGGTCCAGAGGCACGCGTACGCGGCTACGCGTGTATACCAGCGTCTCTCGACGACCCAACTCGCGACCGTCCCCGTCGAACGCCACCACCTCGCCCACAAAAGGATGCCCCCCGGTCTCCACAAGAAACGTCGCAGACATCGAAACGCCGTACGACAAGGACAACAGCGCAGCACGGAGCTGCGTTGCCACTTCGCCAGATACGTACACCCCTGGAACACTCATCGTCACACGGGCCGTCCGCTCTCCCGACGCCTCTTCAGGCATACGATCCGAACGAACATACTGACGAGGCTCGGACACCACATCGAAAAACGCCGCATACCCCTGCCCCGACATAGACGCCAACGCGCGCTCCTCCACCCCGTACCGGACCAGACCCTTCTCCCCGGGCATAAGCATCAGCACCGAAGGATATATGTCCACCACCTGCGATAAATCGCCCAGAGGAGAATCCTCGACATCTTCCACCACTGCCTCACGACCGTCCTCTGTCGCCTCCCTATACCCGAAACGAGCCGATACCGACACCTCCAGCGGGATAAGCGACGGATTCGACAGTTCGAGCACGCCGTGAGGCTCCTCTTCCGTCAAAAATGCAATGTCCGGGTAGATACTCAGATTCTGCTCCTCGGTCAACCCCGCAGCAAGCTCACGCGACGCACTGAAACGAACCCCTGTCGCGCCTACCGTGATCATCCGCTGAGAAGAAAGCGCCGTCACGTCCACCTCCACCGAATATGTCTCCTCGCGCTCACCCGAACGAAGCACCACATCCATACGGCCTGCATAGCGGCCCGGGAGCGCATCCGTAAGGTCCAACTCGCCCCCGAAAAGAAGAAGACGGCAATCCGCCTCCGAGAGCGTCGTCTCCGTATACAGACCCCCTATCGCCTGCGACGAAAGCCGGTCACAAGACTCCGCATACGACCAACTGGGCAAAAGAACGAGCGAGGAGGACCCGACCGCGTCCTTGCGTTTCAGAAGAACCGGGGTGACAATCTCTATCGACAGGTTCATTTCCTGTCCGTCTTCGAGCGGCTCGTCGCCGCCCGGCGAAAGCGTCATGCGGCCTGCGTGGTACGGACCCGCTATGTACGTCGATATGCCGTCGGTCGTCGGATCGAGCGATACCTTCGTATCCGCCGACTGCATCCCGAAACGCAAGGCGGAAGCGCTTGCCGTTATCCCAAGAGCCGACGCATCGGAAGGCGCCCGCACGGAAGACGATGTCACAAGAGGCGAAACAGGGTCAGGATCGGGCGCCGCAACCCGGTCGAGCACCGTCACCGTAACCTCCGCCAAACCGTCCTCCGCGTTCGCCGCAGAAACCGTCAAAAGGTACTCGTACGCCTCGTCCTCGTTCACCTCGTCCGGCACGTAGAACGTCGG
>JANQSQ010000439.1 GCA_028283985.1 Rhodothermales bacterium
CGTCGTATCGGGCTCGAGCGAAACCGTGGTGATCAGAAAAATGCTCTGGCGGCCGGGATAGAAGGGCTCCGTAATCTCGAACAGAGGCGCTTCGTCTGCATCGTACACAAACGTGCGTTCTTCCGTATCCACAAAACGGAAAAGGGCAGGCACCGTCGTTTCCGACGTGACCGTTCCGGGTCCGGGAACGTCCACGACAAGGCGGTACGCCCGGAGCGGCAACACGTCCACTACCTCCCGCGTGCGGTATCGCCCGGAAGCCGGGCGAGGAGCAAACAAATCCCAGGATGTCTCAACGCCGTTGCCTCCATTTTCGAGCAGTTCAATGCGCACTGTAGCGTCCGGCACACCCTGGACAGCAGGATCGTAGGTCTCGTTGACCGGGAGCGTCCGGCTCACGGTAACGTAGCCGACAGGTTGCCCGGCTTCGAGATAGCCCTCCACGACGATCTCTTCCTCGAACGCCGGCGGATCGACGGTGTCGCAACCGGACAACGCCGCCGCAAAGACGGTCGCCGCAAGAACGAATATCCATGCTAAGGTCGAGCGCATGTCAGAAATCGAAGGTGAACGAAATGTTCGGCAGCGGCACGGGAATCTGCGGTATGTCGTTGCGTACGATATCCGCCGCATCGGTGAAATCGAAGAAATAAAACCAGATGTTGCGCCGGTTGTATGCGTTGAGCACCTGCGCTTGCAGTTCAAAGCCCGCCCCGAACAATGTGGTGCGCCAGGAAACGCCGAGATCCAGCCGGTGATAGGCGGGCAGGCGGCGATTGTTGTATTCCGTGACCAGTACATTGTACCAGTCCGAATCGAACGGCGAATTCACGAGCCGGTATTGCCCGAGCGGTTCGGTGTAGGCCTGGCCGGTCGCATAGATCCAGACGGCGCTGGCCCGGAAAGCGCGCGATATTTCGAAATTGACTACGGTCTTCACGTCCAGTGTCCGATCGTATTTGGGCGGATAGAACCTGAAATCGTTGACGATCGGAAACCGCCGCTTGGTCCGGCTCAGCGTGCCGGCCACGAACCCGTTTACGCGCCCTTGCGCGCGCTGCAGGGTCGTTTCAAGACCATAGGCGCGGCCGTCCCCGACACGAAACAACTCGGAATAGGCCAGCCCCCCCACGTCCTGTATGAAAGGATCCCATTCAAAGAGATTCTCCATCGTGCGGTAATAGGCCTCCACATCCAGATTGAAGCCGAACGGCGAGATGTGTTTCATGCCGATTACAGCCTGATTGCCGTGCGAAGGGCGTACCCCCTCTCCGGTGGCCAGCCAAGTGTCGAACCCCGGTACAAGTTCGCTGGTTATGAGCGTAAGAAACTGGTAGTACCGCCCGTAAGCGGCCTGAAGCCGCAAAGCCGGCGTCGGTTCGTATTCGAACGACAGGCGGGGCGACGCTCGGAAAAACCCGCCTTCCTCGAAATAATTGCCCCGGACGCCGCCTTCGAGAGTCATGCGGGGCGTTGGCCGCCAACTGGTTTGCGCATACGCAGAGGTATACACACTCCGGGTAAGCCAATCGATCGCCGTTTCCTCGTTGAAATCCGTGCGGAAACGCAAGGTCAGAAATCCTGACCAGAAACCGGCCTTCGCCGAAATATTCCCGCCGGGGATATATTCGAAATCGCCCTTGACGGAAATATCGTCTACCGTATTTTCGTTCTCGATAGGCGTGGCCGCCAGTTCGATCCTCGGCGTGTTGAAATACCGGGACCCCGTGAACGTAAAGTTGGAAAAGAGCTCCTGCGAAAAAAGATGGGTCCAGTTCACGCTCAGCGTCCTGTTCCCGTACCGGATACTTGCAAATGCATCGTCCACGATTTCGATATCGAGCACATCCTGCCCGGCGTAGAACGCAAGCGAAATAAGGTCCCTGTTCGACAGGTCGAAATTGAATTTCCCGTTCACGTCCACAAAGTAAAACGCGTCCGGAATACCCTCCGTCCCGGACTGGCGCAAAAAGTACAATAGCGGCTCGACGGTGGAGCGCCGCATCGCCAGCATATAGGAACCGCGGTTCCACGGCCCCTCGACCATCGCCCGCGAAGAAAGCAAACCGATGCTGAGGCCTGCGTCGAATTCACGCCGGTTGCCGTCCCGGTTGTAGATATCGACCACCGAACCCAGACGACCGCCGTACTCGGCAGGAAATCCGCCCTTGTAGAGCCGAACATCCTTGATGGCGTCCGGATTGAACGTTGAAAACACCCCGAAGAAATGTGACGGGTTGTAGATGGTGGTGCGGTCGAGCAGAATGAGCGTCTGGTCCGGACCGCCGCCCCGGATATAGAGACCGCTGGAATAATCCGAAGCCGCCTTC
>JANQSQ010000530.1 GCA_028283985.1 Rhodothermales bacterium
GGCCTCGACGACATGTTCCTCATCAAGGAAAACCACATTGCCGCCGCCGGGGGTGTGGCGCAAGCGCTTCGGGCGGCGGACCGCCACCGCCGGGAACAGGGATTGCCCGTGCTCATCGAGGTCGAAACGCGTACGCTGGACGAGGTGCGCGAGGCGCTTCGCGCCGGATACGCGGACCGCATTCTACTGGACAACATGGTAGACTTGTCCCGCGACGGGGCCGGCGGCAACCGGATAGACGTATCCCGACTCCGGGCAGCCACAGCGCTCATCGACGGACGCATCCCTGCCGAAGCATCCGGCAACGTGACCCTGGACACGGTCCGGGCCATCGCCGAAACCGGCGTACAGTACATTTCCTGCGGCGCCCTGACACATTCCGTCGAAGCGCTGGATATTTCCCTGCAACTGCGCATGACGTAGAAGAGAACCGCCCCGCCTGTTGCGCCGGACAGGCCGTACCTTCATTTGTAATACATTGTCATGATATTGTAACTACATTGTAACACACCGTATGGACCAGTCCGCAAACACGTTGGCCCAAAACACGCCCGTCCGATACGGCGGCATCGAGGCCGGAGGCACCAAGTTCGTGTGCGCGATCGGCGACGCTTCGCTTTCATTACTTGAGCGCATCGAATTTCCCACCACCACGCCTGGTGAAACGCTCGGCCGGGCCATCGACTTCTTCCGGTCCCGGGCAGAAAACGTCGGGCTGGCTGCGCTGGGCATCGGGTCGTTCGGACCCGTAGACCCCCGCCCCGACTCCCCTGCCTGGGGGTATATCACGACCACACCCAAAAAGGGTTGGCAGCATACCGATTTTGCAGGCAGCCTCGGCCGGGCCATCGACGTACCTGTCGGCTTCGATACGGACACGAACGCTGCCGCGCTCGGCGAGGGTACGCTCGGCGCTGCGAAAGGACTGCACACGTTCGCATATCTGACGATCGGTACGGGGATAGGCGTCGGCGCTCTGGTCGGCGGCACGCGAATACACGGCCTGCTGCATCCGGAGAGGGGGCATATGAGGCTGCCGCGCGCCGAAGGCGACGACTTCGAAGGAGTGTGTCCTTTCCATGGAGATTGCCTCGAAGG
>JANQSQ010000532.1 GCA_028283985.1 Rhodothermales bacterium
GGCTTTGCAGGCGGGAGATTGGCCCCGCCTGTGTTGTTGGGCGAATTGTTGACGGGGGCGTTGCAGTTGAACGGCGCGCCGGACCTGCCAGTGGCGAAGTTGTAATCCACATAGGCCCGGTTCCGGCCAATGCAATAAGGCCAGCCATAGTTGCCGGCCGTACGCGTCCGATTCCATTCATCGAGTCCTTCCGGCCCCCGGCTCGATAGCGCCACATTGGCGTCAGGGCCTATGTCGCCCCAATAGAGCCAGCCGGTCTCCGTGTCGAAGGCCATGCGAAAGGGATTACGCACGCCCATCACGTAGATCTCGGGGCGTCCCCCTGAACCATCGACCGGGAAAAGGTTGCCGGAAGGGATCGTATAGGCGCCGTCGGCTTGCGGGGTGATGCGCAATATTTTACCCCGCAGATCGTTTGCATTGCCCGACGTTCCCTGTGCATCCCACGGCGCCCGGCCGGGCCGTTCGTCGATCGGCGCGAATCCGTCCGACTCGAAAGGGTTCGTGTTATCCCCTGTGGCGATAAAGAGATTGCCTGCACCATCGAACACCATCGATCCCGCGGAATGACAACACTGTTCGCGCTGCACCGGAATCTCCAGAAGCACCTGCTCGGAAGTCATATCCAGCATATCGCCGACGAGCGTAAACCGGGAAACGTGCTGTTTCGCCACGTTGCCGGCAGGCGAATAGAAGAGGTAAATCCAGCCGTTGTCGGCAAAGTCGGGGTCGAGCACGATACCGAGGAGACCGTCTTCGTTACTCGTTACGACGGACAGGGACGCCGCGGTGGTGGTAAGCCCGGTACCTGGCGTATAGAGACGTAGCCTGCCTGCCCGCTCCACGAAAAAGACGCGTCCGTCCGGCGCTACGGCCAGGTCCATCGGGTTGTCCGTATTGGCGTCGAGGATCGCCTTCTCGAAATACTCGTCCACAGTGGCCCCGCAATCGCCCGGCGCCATCCCGGCGGCGTATTGAATGCCCTGCAGCAGGTGTTCGCGATAAGCCGGCTCGCTGTAACTCCCCTCCGTGTGCCCCCCGGCAGTATACCAGGACCGCCCCCCTTCATAGTCGTGGCACCACATAATCGGGTGGTCGCTTCCCATGCTGCCGCCCGAGTAGGTTGTCTCATCAATGGTGGCCAGCACATGCACCTCGCCGCGCGGGTTGTGCCGGAAGTTGTACCATTCATCTGTGCGTTGCCAGCGTTTAGGCAGCATCTCTGTCGAGGGGTGCGCCGTATCGGCTACCTTCACGGTTCCTGTCTGAATGGCAGGATGGCTATGGAAATAAGCTCCTACCAGGCCGCCGTAGAATGGCCAGTCGTATTCGGTATCCGCTGCCGAATGAACCCCGACGTAGCCTTTACCGGCGCGAATGAAACGCTCGAAGGCAGCTTCCTGCCCGGCGTTCAGCACGTTGCCGGTCGTGTTGAGAAAAATGACGACCTGGTATTGTGCGAGATTGGCGTCGGTGAAAGCGGCGGCGTTTTCGGTAGCATCTACCGTGAAGCCCCCTTGTGCGGCCAAGTCGCGCACGGCAGCGATGCCATTGGGTATGGAGGAATGCCGGAAGCCTGCTGTTTTCGAGAAGATGAGCGCTTTGAACGTGGCGGGCGGGGGGACAGGGCTCAGCCCGGTAAGCAACAGGACACCGGGCAATAACGCAAAAATATTGAACAACCTCACCGACGTACTGCAGAGAGCGTATCGCCGGGGCCGCTTCGTCCTGTGCATCCGCTTCCTGTGAGATGGCTCACGACATCTATTGCAAAGAGGAGTATACGCAAAAGTAGCGAGAAGTATTTTCAAGGGGATTAGACAGCGAATGACTACGAAGCCCTTTGGCAACTTTTGCATTTAATCCCCATCTTTTTGAATAACTCCCGGCCGGAAAGTCTGCTATGGCGAACGTGTTTCGCATAAAAACGTATGCATGCATTACAGATATACACCATTCGTATATACGCATATGATCGCACGCTCCCTCCCCGGTCTCTTCACCCATCTTCCCGACGATGCGCGCATTTGGATATATGCGGCGGATCGCGACCTGAATGAGCTCGAAGAAAACAGGGTCGTCGAAATCCTGCAGGGGTTCTGTGGCTCCTGGGAATCACACGGTCGTCCCGTAGCAAGTGGCGCGGCTATGGTGGAGAGCCGGTTTGCTGTCATAGCCGGCCATATTCCGGGCGGAGACATTTCCGGATGCGGCATCGATGCATCGGTTCATGCGCTTGATAAGGCCCGCGCCGAACTGGGCATTGAATGGTTGCCGTCGTTGCTGGTGCATTACCGGGACGCCAACCAGGTTATCCGCTCCGTATCCAGGGCGCAATTTCGAGCAGGCGCCGAAGCCGGGGAAGTACATCTGGAAACCACTGTGTTCGATCTGGAAGTGCAGCGGCTCGGGGATATGAGGGCCGGCAGGTTCGAACAGCCAGCCGGCGCCACTTGGCATCGTCGTGTATTTTCTTTGTCGTGTACTACTTGATAGACATCCCGCCTGGGTATGGCTGTACATAACCCGCTTGCCTGGTTCGACACCACTGTCCGGGAAATCGTTGGCGTCTTTTTTTTCCTGATTGTACTTGTTGCTGCCGGGGCGGTGGGTTATATGCTGATTGAGGGATGGGACTGGATGGACGGATTGTATTTTACGTTCATTACCTTGACCACCATAGGCTACGGGGAACTCCACGAGCTTTCGACGACGGGCCGGTTTTTTACCATTGTGATCGCTGTGCTTGGTATCGGCGCCGTCGCTTTTATCGCGGGTCGCAGCGCACAGGTGCTTCTGATCGGGCGTAATCTCAGGGAAGGCCGTATGAAAAGACAAATTAATCACATGAAAAACCATTACATCGTTTGCGGATACGGCCGGGTGGGAAAACGTATCGTTAAAGATCTGATCAGGGCCGGAGAAGCATTTGTTGTTATCGACCGGGCCGGAGAAGCGATCGAATCGTTACGCGAGGAAGGAATTCCCTTCCTCGAAGGAGATGCCGAAAATGAGAAAATCCTGAATGGGGCGGCACTGAAATCGGCAAAGGGCCTGATTCTTGCGACGCCCGAAGACAGTACGAATGTTTTCGTTAGCCTCACCGCGCGCGGAATCCGGGAAGACTTGTTCATTCTTTCTCGTGCAAACTCACGGATAAATGCACAAAA
>JANQSQ010000550.1 GCA_028283985.1 Rhodothermales bacterium
ATGCGCGGCATCCGGCTACCGACCTCGCGGGCCATGGCCTCCGGACCCCGGTCACGCAGAATTCCCAGCATCTTCAACAGGGGACGTATCAGGAACCAGGCCAATAGTCCGAACGACGCCAGCCCGACAATTCGGAAGAGTGTTGTTCGAGGAGCTGCATCCAGTCGCCATCCTGCTTCGATCAGGGTGGCGACGAGCCACAATCCGGCGATGGCGCCGGTGGTCAGGACGCACCCGAACAGAAAATCGGCCAGCGTCATGCGCCGGGCCGTGGCGTGGAGGCGCCCACGAATGCGCTTCAGGAGTTCAGAGGATTTTTCGTGCATGCCACCAGGAACCGCAGCGAGCGAGTTTTTTGTGTACCGCATCGTACATGGAGGGTTTCCGAAGGCTGCCTCGGTTACCCGGAACAGAGCATTGCTGCATAGTGTCAACAGGCCCTAGTACCCGCATATTCGTACCTTTACGGCGGGGTCATGCCATCATTTTTCCAACGACTCAAGGTACTTTTCAGCTTATGGACGAATTACTTGCCGTCATTCTTGGGGGAGGGGCCGGGAAACGACTCTTTCCCCTCACTATGCGTCGCTCCAAGCCGGCGGTTCCTCTTGGGGGGAAATATCGCCTGATCGATATTCCGGTGTCGAACTGCATTAATTCGGATATCCACCGGATATTTGTCCTCACGCAGTACAATTCGGCGAGTTTGAATCGCCACATAGCCCGTACGTTCCAGTTTGACCGGTTCCGTGAAGGGTTTGTCACGGTGTTGGCGGCCGAGCAGACCCCGGAATCCGAGACATGGTTTCAGGGGACGGCGGACGCTGTGCGTCAATCCCTGTCCAATCTGAGGGCGCACCGGCATTCCCATGTGCTCATTTTGTCGGGCGATCAACTCTACTCCATGGACTACCGGAAATTGATGAAACATCACCTCGATAGCGGCGCGGGCGTTACGCTGGCCACCATTCCGGTGAATGCCGAGGATGCTCCCTCGTTCGGCATCGTCAGGACAGAGGACGGGTTGATCACTGAGTTTTATGAAAAGCCCGCCCCGGAGAATCTTGCGGGCAAGGAAAGTCCGGTGAGCGAAGAGATGCGCAACCAGGGGCGCACATTTCTTGCTTCCATGGGCATTTACATGTTCGATGCAGAGGTTTTGCAGACGTTGCTTGCCGGGATGCCGGATGCGAATGATTTCGGGCAGGAAATTATCCCGGAGGCTATTCGGAAGCATCCTGTAGCAAGCTATGCGTTTGAGGGATATTGGAGTGACGTGGGGACCGTTCAGTCTTTTTTTCATGCCAACCTGATGCTGGCGAAGCGGTATCCCGGATACGACATTTATAACACCATGGCGCCGCTCTACACCAATGCGCGCATGCTTGCGCCCGCCAAGGTGTTGAGTTCGTATGTGGAAGATTCCCTGATCGGGGAAGCCTCCGTCATTGTCAACAGCAGGATATCGAACTCCGTGATAGGCATCCGGTCATACATCGGCGCCGGCACTACGGTCGAAAACACCGTGTTTATGGGGGCCGACTATTATGCATGGCACGATCCCCGCTTGCGCAACCCGGTAGGGGGGCCGCCCAGTCCGGGTATCGGGGACGGAAGTTACATCGAAGGCGCTATCGTCGACCGGAATGTTCAGATAGGGAAGCGGTGCGTTATCAAAAGGCGGGAAGGGGTCCGACACGTGGATGCGGAAAATTATTTTGTCCGTGACGGCATTATCGTGATTCCCAAGAATGCGCATATTCCCGACGATACCGTGATTTAGGGCCTGTTAACAGGCCCCGGGTCGGATTGTTGTTTCCCGGACAGAGCGGCCGGGTAGTGCAGAGTCTGCTTAAGACAGGGCGGGCGCCAGGGACGCCCGCAAGGTTCCGGCCGCTTGCCGGGCCGCCCGGTCAAAGTCGCGACCGGCCGAGGCGTACAGGATAGCCCTGCTGCTGTTGACAAGAACCGGGCCGGAGCCCTCACGTATGGCTTTCAGCACGTCGTTGCTGTTGCCTCCCTGGGCGCCTACGCCCGGAATGAGCAGCGGGGAATCGGGGGCAAGGGCGCGGATACGGCGTAATGCCTCGATATCCGAAGCGCCGGCCACGAAGCCAAGGGAGCCTTTTGCACGGTTGTTTCCGGGCTTCTCCCATGCCAGGGCCGTACGTACGACGTGTTCGTAAAAAGGTCTGCCCTGATATTCGATTTCCTGGAAATCCGATCCGCCGGGATTCGACGTGCGGGCAAGAAGAAAGACGCCCCGGCCCGGATAATCGAGAAACGGCGCCACACTGTCTTTGCCCATGTATCCCGATACCGTACACGCGTCGAAGTCCAGCAGGTCGAAACAGGTGTGTGCATAAAGGCGCGCGGAATTGCCGATATCGCCGCGTTTTCCGTCGGCAATGACCGGTACGGTCTCCGGGATGGCGCCCAGGGTTGCCTGCAGGACGCCCCAACTCTCCGCTCCGAGGGCCTCGAAGAAAGCAAGATTCAGTTTATAGGCCGCAGCCGTGTCTGCCGTGGCTTCGATGATGGCCCGGTTGAATGCGATAACCGCCTGCGCGGCGTTCTTCTCACGGGTGAGATGGTGAGGAAGGCGTTGGAGATCGGGGTCGAGGCCAATGCAAACGAGCGAGGTTGTGTCTGTCTGACGGGCCGAAAGACGCTCTGCGAACGAAGGTGCGGTCATGCGGTGTATCCGATGCGATCGAAGCCGGTATAAGGTTGCAGCGCATCAGGGATGGCAATGGTCCCGTCGTCCTGCTGGTATTGTTCGAGGAGCGCTGCTACTATACGGGGAAATGCCAGTCCCGATCCATTGAGCGTGTGCGCGAGCGCCGGCTTTTTGCGGTCTTTGAGGCGGCATCGAATCTGCATCCGCCGGGCTTGAAAATCCTCGAAGTTCGATATGGAAGACACTTCGAGCCATCGATCCTGGCCCGGGCTCCATACCTCCAGGTCATATTTTTTGGCTTGCGCAAACCCCATGTCCCCGGTGCACATCAGCAGTACGCGATAGTGCAATCCCAGCGCTTTCAGCGGGCGCTCCGCATCGCTGCGCAGGGTTTCCAGCGCCTCGTAACTGTGCTCCGGCCGGGTAAACCAGACCAATTCCACTTTGTCGAACTGGTGCAGCCGGTTCAGGCCGCGCACGTCCTTCCCGTACGAGCCGGCCTCTCGTCGAAAACATGGAGTCCAGGCTGCATACTTGACCGGCAAGCGATTCCCGTCGAGAATCTCTGCGCGGTGTACGTTTGTAACCGGTACCTCGGCGGTGGGGATCAGGTACAGTCCGTCCCGGGACACTTCGTACATGAGGTCCTCCTTATCGGGCAGTTGCCCGGTGCCGCGCGCACTGTCCGCATTGACCAGCAAGGGGGCCTGCATCTCTTCGTAGCCTCCCTGGTCTACGGCGAGATCAAGAAAGTAATTCGTCAGCGCCCGTTGCAGGCGGGCTCCCTTGCCTGTATAAAACGGAAATCCGGCTCCTGAGACTTTGGTGCCGCGCTCAAAGTCGATCAGGGCATGCCGCTCGGCCAATTCCCAGTGTGGAAGCGGGTCGAAATCGAATGTGCGCTGCGCACCGTGCCGGGCGATGATTTTGTTGTCCTCCGGCGTATGCCCCAGGGGTGCATCGGGGTGGGGGATATTGGGAATTTCGAGGAGGCCCCGTTCAAGGCGTTCGTTCGCCCTCGCAGCTGCCTCCTGGAGTTCCCGGATGGATGTTTTCAGTTGGCTCGATTCCTTGATGAGCGCCTTGGCTTCATCCGCACGCCCGCTTTGCATGTGTATGCCAATGTCTTTCGAGACGGCGTTGGAGCGCGCCTGGGTCTGCTGCAGATTCGCCAGTGCATTCCGGTGCTTGAGATCCCATTCCATCAACTGATCGACCAGTTCCGGATCCCCGATTCCCTTGTCCCGGATCGCTTGTCGTATGCGTTCGGGGTTTTCGCGAAGTACCTGAATGTTTATCACGTAGCGGAGGATGCAGTTGTGCGATTAGTGTCGACAGGCCCTGGAAAAATTTTCCGGAAGCCATGCTATGCAAGGCCAAGGCGGATGCCCATTCTGCGAAGATTCTCCCGGACAGGCCTGGGGCGGTAATCGAGTTCCGTTTGCGCTTTCAGAATGATAAATCCTGTTTTTGCCGGTCGAGCGGCGGTTTGTCGGAATGTCGAGGCGTCGACCGCTCGTATCAGAGCACTGTCCAGCCCGAAAACGTCGGCGATCGTCCGAGCAAAATCATATATGGACATCCATTCCATCCCGGAGAGATGGAAAATTCCTCCACGTTCCCGCCGCACGATACGCTCAATGCCCAAGGCAAGGTCGGCCACGCAAGTAGGGGTTCGCCACTGGTCCGTAACGATTTGCACGGATTGCCCTGAAGACAACCGGTTCAGCAACCAAAGTACGAAATCAGAC
>JANQSQ010000557.1 GCA_028283985.1 Rhodothermales bacterium
GTCCCACGCCATGTAGTACCGGGTGCGCAGATCATCCTCCAGGGCAGGTTCGTCCGGAGCCTGATCCGTCAGACGGTTGCGGGCGCCGCCGTCGTACCAGGACGCATGGCGCAGGCGGTAGATATCCCACACGCCGTCATGATGGGCCGCCTCCTTCCATTCGTCGAGGTTCCCGTCGATCGCGGGAGCATCCGCAAGATACGGTACGTGAAGAGGCGGGGGTTCTACCAGCGTCTGGCCCTGTGCATGCGGAGCGAAAAAGGGCAGGAGAACAACGAGGGTGACGATCGGGGCAAAAGCAAAGCGGGACATGGTCGTAATCTCAGGAAAGAGCATCTACGGCAAGTACGTCGCCAGATCAGTGTAAAGGAACCTCTGATTAAATCCACTTCGATCAGCGCTTCGCGTACGCAGGCAAAGGACACCATGATCCCACGGCTGAAATCAGCAGTAAACGTTGCGAATTCGCGGCGCGGCATTCGCGAAGCGCCCTTCGGGAGGCATCGAGGCGGGCGCTGGCTGTGTCATTCCTCATTATGTGGGGCCTGCCACATTGCTTCGTCATTCCTTGCCAGCGCACCCCTCGATGCCTCTGAACTTTGTCGATTTAATCAAAGGTTCCTAAACGGGACGTCATGACAATGCAGGCTACACGAAAAGAACAATAAAACAAAATCTGTCGGCAGAAACGCCGGGTTTCGCGCGGTGCGAAGGTCAGCAGGAACACCAGTTTTCACGCCGGCACGAAGGTCCGCAGGTACGCTGCACTCTGACGCAGAGACAATTTTCTCGCCTCCAGCGAATGTTCGTACGCGCGATCCTCCACCTCCACGCAAACCGGGCCGTCGTATCCGGTGTCGGTCAATACAGAGAAAAAACGCCCCCAGTCCACATCGCCGAGCCCGGGCAGTTTGGGCGTATGGTACTCAAGGGGCGTGGCGAGAATGCCTACCTCGTCCAGCCGATTCCGGTCGAGGCGCACATCCTTGGCATGCACATGAAAAAGACGGTCGGCGAAAGTGCGCAAAGGGCGCAGGCAGTCCATCTGCTGCCAGATCATATGAGACGGATCGTAATTCAGCCCGAACCGGTCGCTGGGAATGTCCTCGAACATGCGGCGCCATATCGCCGGACTGTACGCAAGATTCTTGCCCCCCGGCCATTCGTCCTGCGTGAAAAGCATGGGCCAGTTCTCGATGGCGATACGCACCCCGTGCTCCTCCGCAAACGCGACGAGCGGCCTCCATACGGCCAGAAACCGCGGCCATTGGTCCTCGACAGACCGGGCCGGATCGCGCCCCGTGAAGGTGTTCACGAGGTCTACTCCGAGCAGCGAGGCGGCGCGCACGACATTCCGGATATGTTCGACGTACACGGCGGATTCGTCCGGATCGGGCACGAGCGGATTGGGATAATACCCGAGCCCGCTGATTCCCACCCCCGCATCTTCGACCACCGCGCGCACCTGCCGGGCGTCCGATTCGGAAAAGTCCGTCGCATCGATGTGGGTAACGCCCGCGTAGCGGCGCTCCGCTTTGCCCCGGGGCCAGCAAAGCAACTCCACGCAGTCGTAGCCCTCTTCTGCGGCCGTCTCGACAACGCCCTGCAAGTCAAGTTCCGCGAGAATAGCGCTTACGAACCCGAGTTTCATATCGTTATCCAGCAGGCTTCCCGGTGACTCTCGAGAATGGCGTCGCACAACACGATCTCCTTGTGCCCCTCTTCGAACGAAGGATACAGCCGCTCGCCCGAACCGCCGCTTTCCACCGCCTCGTAAAACGCGCGGAAACAGTGTTTGAACGTATCCGCGAAGCCTTCGTTGTGCCCGCCGGGGTAGCTGGTGAAGCGTCCGGGGAGATCGTGCAGCAGCGCCGGATCCCGGACCAGCGCTTCGCTGGGCACATTGCGGCGCCCCACCTGGAGTTCGTTGGGGAACTGGCTGCTCCAGAAAACCGACTGCTCTGCGCCGGAGATTTCGTACCGCAGGCAGTTCTTGTATCCCGCCGTAACCTGGGAAACCCACAGGCTGCCCCGGGCGCCCCCCTTGAAACGGAAAAGCACGCTGCCGCAATCTTCCGTGTCGATTTCGATCGCTTCCGTATCCCCTTCGTAGGTCCCGCTGAATGTCTGGACCTCGCCTGTGGGCCGCTTGCGTACGGGATGCACGATCTTCAGATCCGCCAGTACCGCCTCGACCTCCAGCCCCGTCATGGACGTCACGAGATCGATCCAGTGCGTGCCGATGTCGGATACGGCGCGCAGCGGGCCGCCCTTGTCGGACAGTACGCGCCAGTTGTAGTCCGTATCGTACAACAGCCAGTCCTGTACATAACTGCCCACCACCGAGTGCAGTGCGCCCAGTTCCCCGCCGGCGATCATGCTCCGGACCTGCAGGTTCATCGGATAGAACCGCTGATTGTAGCATACGCCTGCTTCCAGCCCCGATGCGCTTGCAGCCTCTACCAGCGCCGCCGATTCCCCTGCATTCATGGCGAGCGGCTTCTCGCACATCACATGCTTGCCGGCTTCGAGCGCGCGCATGGAATACTCGTAATGCAACACATTCGGCAAGGCAAGATGCACAGACTGCACATCCGGATCGGCAAGCACTTCGTCGAGACTTGCATAGGCCCTCGGCAAGCCCATAGCAAGGCGGGCCTGTTCGGAGCGTTCCGGGCTGCTCCCGAGAATGCCCGTCACATGAACATTTTCCAGCCGCCGGAGGGCCTCGACATGTACGGGGCCGATGAATCCGGAGCCGGCTACGGCTACTCCAGTCATTGTTTTATCGCAACCATGCTTTTTTGACGTCGGGATTGCCGGCCGTGTTCAGCATATCCATCTGATCGTCGGACAATTGCACATCCACGGCGCCCAGATTTTCCTCCAGTTGCTCGACCCGGCTGCCGCCGAAGAGCGGGAGAATTTCGTTTCGGAGCATCCAGGCGATAAGGATCTGGTTCGGGGTGGCGTCCACTTCCGCGGCGACGCTCCGGAGCGCCGCAAGGCGCTCGTCCGATTCCGGCCCGGCAAACTGGGCGGGCACAGGCCGGTCGTCCCGCGTGTAGGCCCCCTGCAACAGCACGGAATACCCGATGAGGGTGATCCCGTGATGGCGGCAATACCGCTTCATGTCTTCGGTGACGAAGATTTGCGGACCGAAATCGGCGCCGTGACGAGGACGCAGATAGGTAAAGCGCTGCTCCACGGCCTGATACGGCGTCCAGCCCCGCTCCTCGGCCAGCTTGCCCGCCTCGGCAATGCGCCAGAGCCACACGTTGCTCGCGCCGATCGTGCGCACCTTGCCCTTCCGAATCAGCCGGTGGAATGCCTCCATGGTTTCTTCCATGGGGGTATCGAAGTCGTCCCGGTGAGCATAGTAGACATCGATGTAATCGGTCTGCAGACGGGCGAGGCTTTTCTCGCATTCCCGTTCGATTTCGTCGGCGGAGAGGCCGCCGTCGCTTCCGGGATAATCGAATCCCAGTTTGGAGGAGATCTGAATCTTGTCGCGGACCCCGCGCTCCTTCATCCATTGGCCGATTGTCGTTTCGCTCTCGCCTCCGGAGCAGCCTTCAACCCAGCTTGAATAGAAATTGGCTGTGTCGAGAAACGTGCCGCCCCGATCGTAGAACAGGTCGAACAAGGTAAAGGATGTTTCGCGGTCGATGCGGCTGCCGATCAGGTCCGTCCCGTAGGACAGCGCAGACACTTCCACATCGCTATGACCGAGTTTCCAGGTTTTCATGAGGATGGTACAGGGATGGCTATTTGTGAAAAAGAACGAATATCGTGTATATGTACAGGTGGTCGAGCCTGTGTCAAACCGAATGGCGCGTAAAGCATCAGGGTACCGTGGGACATGCGCACACGCATCAATACAATATGGATATCCCGACTCCTGGACGGGTAGTGGCGCCGGGCCCTTCGAACTCGATCCGATCGAACCGGGCTACCGTTCCCCGCTCGGGCCCCTCGAACACGATATACAGATCGTGCGCTCCTTCCGGGGCTTCGATCGGAAGGGTGTAAGGCATCCAGTGAATGACGGGCGGTCCGTCCTCGCGTTCCTCGACACGGGATTCTTCGGGAGGCGCAATAGCCGTTTCCACCAGAATCGGTCCGTCGGCGGCGTCCAGCCTTACCTGCATGGCCCCCTCCGCTTCGGGCAAAATATACAACGTGAGCGCATTGTCGCCGTGCAGATTCATGGAGGCAAACGACACATACTCCGCATGCCCCAGTTCGACATACACGTCGGTCTCGTCCGGGAATTGGGGACGCTGGCGATTGCCCGTGATGACCAGATTGTCTCCTTCGCCCATTGAGCGGTTTTCCGCCTGCACCACATTCGGGTACAGGATCACCTCGTCCGACGACGTAAGCGCGGGCGTACCCGAGTCCGTGTAGCTCGCCATCAGGCGTACGTACCGGTCTATAATGTACGGCCCGTTGCCAGGATCGGGCACTACGTTGAACGCGCCGGTATTACCCCGATGCATGTGCAGCGGACGTTCATGGGTGTCATGTCCAAGAAAGGGTTGCAGGGTAACGCGCGCACCCGGACTGGCCAACATGCCTTCCTCCTCGTCAAGTACCTGTACTTCATAGGGCACCGACGTATTCATGGGCACAATCCCCCCGAAGGGCGGCCATGCGATGGACACTTTGGGCGCCGTGTTGCCGGCGGTAACCGTTACTTCCGTTTCCGAAACCATGCCTTTGGCGTCCGTCACCGCGAGGCGGGCCGTATGCGTTCCGAGCTCGGCGTAGATATGCTCGGCGGTCGGCGTTTCGGCGTCCGCAACGCCGTCTCCGTTGAAATCCCAGGAAAAATGCAGCTCGCCCCCGTTACGGGATGCGGAAGCCGACCCGTCGAAGGCCACGGCAAGCGGCGCCGGACCAGACAAGGGTTCTGCGGTCGCAAGGGCTTCCGGCGGACGTTTTTCATTTCCGTAATAATCAATGCGGACCAGTTGTCCGTCGCGATTATGCCCCCAGAATTCCTGCCCCCACTCCAGCACGTACAACGTCTGGTCCGGCCCCAGCGCAATATCGACCGGGCGGGTATACGGAATTTCGGGAGTAAACGCCGTGATCTCCATGGCGTCTCCGTGCTCGTCGTTGAGCACTTCCTGAATCCAGTTACGCGCCCATTCAAACAGGATCACCTTGCCGTCATAGTATTCGGGAAGCGCATGGGGCCCTGCTATCTCCGGGTCGTAATGATAAACGAATCCGGGGGCCGCGGACATGCCTCCCAGGCCCATTTCAGGAAATTCCTCCGACGGACCATAGCTGTAGTATATCCAGGCCGGTTGCGCAGGAGGGAGTTCGCGCAATCCCGTGTTGTTCGGAGAATCGTTGATGGGATTTTCCGGAGTGTACCAGTCGCCGTATTCCTCCGTCTCGAAATTCAGATCGCGGTACGGTGCATTCGGCCCGACGAAATAGGGCCAGCCGAAGAATCCGGGCGTCTTCGCCTGTCCGAACTCCTCCATTCCCTGCGGCAATTTGTCTTCGACATACTGATTTCCCGGCCCCACATCGCCCCAATAGAGCCAACCTGTTTCCGGGTCTACCGTATAGCGCCACGGATTCCGGTGCCCCATCGTGTAGATTTCCGGACGGGTGAGCGGATCGTCATCCTCGAACAGGTTGCCTTCAGGGATTGTGTACGAGCCGTCCGGTTGCGGACGAATGCGCAGGATTTTCCCGCGCAGGTCGTTCGTGTTGGCCGTAGTTCGTTGCGCATCGTAGAGCGCGCGGCCCGGACGTTCATCGGTGCGCGGGGCGCTCCCTCCCGTGTTGTCCCCCGTGGACAACCAGAGGTTGCCGTCCTCGTCGAAATGAAGTTCTCCGGCGCTATGGCAACAAAGGTCGCGCTGCATGAACACCTCCAGCACAATGACTTCGCTGCCCATATCCAGCCGATTTCCCCGCATGGTGAAGCGAGACAGCCGATTCGGATCCTGACTGAGCGGCATGTAATAAAAATAGACCCAGTTGTTTTCCTCGAAATTCGGGTCGAGCGCAATGCCCAGCAAGCCGTCCTCGATCTTCATGGAAGTGGGAATCCAGCCCGCCATGACCGTCGCCTCGATGGACGGGTCCCATATCTTGACCGCTCCATCCCGTTCGATCCAGAACACGCGCCCATCCGGCGCCACCTCGAGTTGCATGGGGTACGTCGTATCGTCGTCAAGCACGACCTCCTCGTAGGATCCTTTCAGTGTAACCCCAACGTCCCCGTCTACACGGCCCGCCGCCCACAGAATAGCCTGGAGCAAGTGCTCGCGGAACAGCGGCTCCCCGTAGCTTTCCGAAGTATGGCCGCCGCCGGTGTAAAAAGCCCGCCCCCCGTCGAATTCGTGCGCCCATACGATGGGGTGATCGTCGCCCATCTTGCCGCCCTCGTAACTCTTTTCCACAAGAGTAGCCAACACATGCACCTGGCCGCGCGGATTCGCCTTGTAGTCGTACCACTCGTCCGTGCGCATCCAGCGCCCCGGCAGATGCGCCGTGGCGGGAAACGCACGATCTAGCACGGCGATATCGGCCTCCTGAATGTGCGGGTGGCTATCGAAATAGGCTCCCACAAGCTCGCCGTACCAGGCCCAGCCGTATTCGGTATCCGCCGCCGCATGCACGCCGACATACCCGCCGCCTTCCCGGATGTATTGCTCGAAGGCCGCCTGCTGCTCGTCATTGAGCACATCGCCTGTCGTGTTCAGGAACACCACCGCGCCGTAGGCGGCCAAAGCCGGCCAGACGAACGCCGTACTGTCTTCCGTGTGCATGACCGAGAAACCGTGCTCCTCGCCGATCTCCCGGAGCGCCTGGACGCCGTCTTCAATAGAACTGTGACGAAATCCCGCCGTTTTGCTGAAAACAAGGACGGACAGATCATCCGTGTCCTGTGCCACAGCCTCGTCCTGTGCGTCGCCCTGATCCTGAGCAGCGGCCGGTTTTTCGAAAAGAACCGGTCCTGCCGCAAGCAAGCAGGAAACAAGAAAAACAAAAGACAGATGGGGGCCGCGCCCCCGATGTATTGGTTCGTCGTTCACCATATTATGGTCTATTATGGTCTACAATCGGATCAGGAAATTCAGGCGTATCGGTGCGCCGGATTCAGTCCGGGCTGACATCCCCGTCCACGCGGCCCGCCGCCCACAGAATAGCCTGGTGCAAGTGCTCGCGGAACAGCGGCTCCTCGTAGCTTTCCGAGGTATGCCCGCCGCCGGTATAAATGGCGCGCCCGCCATCGTATTCATGCGCCCATGCGATCGGATGATCGTCGCCCATCCTGCCGCCTTCGTAACTTGCTTCGACGAGTACGGCCAGCACGTGAACATTGCCGCGCGGGTTCGCCCTGTAATCGTACCATTCGTCCGTGCGCGTCCAGGTCTCCGGCAGATGCGCCATAGCGGGAAACTCCCGGTCAGACACCACAATATCGGCTGGCTGAACATGCGGATGGCTGGCGAAATAGCCCCCTACAAGCTCGCCGTACCAGGCCCAGTCGTATTCGGTATCCGCCGCCGCATGGATGCCGACATACCCGCCGCCCTCCTGGATATACTGCTCGAAGGCCGCCTGTTGCTCGTCATTGAGCACATCGCCCGTCGTGTTCAGAAACACCACCGCCCCGTAGCTGGCGAGATCCGGCGAGGCGAACACCGTACTGTCTTCCGTGTGCGTGACCGAGAAACCGTTCTCCCCGCCGATTTCCCGGAGCGCCTGGGCGCCATCCTCAATGGATTGGTGACGGAACCCCGCCGTTTTGCTGAACACAAGGACGGCCAAATCGTCCGCCTCCTGCGCAACCGCCTCGTCCTGTGCATCGCCGTCATCCTGCGCGGCAGCCGGCGTGTCGACAAGGGCTTGCCCCGCCAGAAGAAAGGCTGTAAGGAAAAAGATTACAGACAAGCGGGGGGCGCGCCCCCGCACTACCGGTTCTTCGTTCTTCATAGTATCCACCACGATTGTGAATGGCTGACTTACCGGTACGCCGGGTTCAGCGCGCGCTTGAGCGACGAAGCATCGTCGAGGCGCATGATCCGCACATGGCGGTACCAGACCGGGCGGCCGTGATCCTGCAAGCCGATACGGCCTTCCCTCGCAAAGTCCCGGAGGGCGCGCGTGAACTTGTTCCTCGCGCCGTTCGGGTTCATGTGCGCTTCGGTCCACTGGTCCATATCCGCCTGCGCCACGCGCACGCCGTTCACTTCGGTAACGATCTGGTTGTCAAAGGCCAAAACGCGCAGCGAGTTCCATTCCCCCGGCGGGTACACGGGATTGGTGTGCGGCTTGACCAGGTCGTAGAGCGTACCGGTCGTGCTCCCCTGACTCGTCGGCCTGCCGTAGGAATTGTTCACCTGCACCTCGATTCCCGTGAATACCGGGTCGGCGATGTCTTCCGTACGGATAAAAATACCGCTGTTCGAATTCTCGACCGTCTTGAACTCGACCTCCAGCACGAAATCCCCGTAGGCGTCCTTTGCCCAGAGATAATGTTCGTTCGGCATGGAATTGTCGAACTCGCGGTCGAGCAGGATCATGCCGTCCCGGACTACCCAGGAATGGCCTTCTCCGGCGACCCAGTTCTCCAGGTCCTCCTCGCGGCCGCCGAACAGGATTTCCCATCCCTCCGGATAGTCCATGCGGGCAAGGTCTTCCCGCTGCTCGTCGTCGATCGGGTCGATCCAGATATTGCGGAACTCGACGATACTGGAGGTTGGATCCATTTCGCCCGTCTCCTCGATCATACCCCCGTGGTGCTGGAGTCCGATGGGACCGCACTCGGGAATACCGGGAACGAGCGCATTACGGATGACCTCCTCCCCGTTCAGGCGCACCGTAACCCGGTCGCCGATCATCCGGATGTCGAATTCGTTCCACTCCCCGACCGGGTGATCCATCCGTTTGGACGGAACCGCCGCCGCGCGCACTTCCGGCGCGTTGTCCTCGTTCGTGCGCACCCCCCAGAGCTCGCCGGAGCCCACGCCCCAGTTCCAGATATTCGCCTGGTCATACGATCCGCGCAGGAGAATGCCCGAATCCGAGTTCGGCGTAGGGTTCGTGACGATGTTCCCGTCGGCGTCTGTTTCGTACGTGCCGTCCGGGAGGATATTCGGCATGTCGAAGATACCCGAAGCCTCCGGGAAGCGCCATTCCACATGCAGGTTGTAGTCGCAGTACTCCTCCTCCGTGAAGAGGTGCTTCACCTCCGCCTCCGAGAGGGCGTCGTACTTGATCATGAAGTCCTCGACCCTCCAGTGCCCGCCGTCGCCTTCCGGAACGACCCAGCCGCTGAAATCCCTGCCGTTGAACAACGTGCCGTACTCGCCCCAGGCGCGCCAGGTGTCGTACTCGTCGTATGTGGGCAGGCGGTACGCATCGCCCGGCGTAGGCGGAGCGCCTTCGTTGTAGAAGATATACAGACCCGCCTTGCTCGGATTCACGACATCGTTGCGCCCGTCGCCGTTCATGTCCACCACATGCACATTCATGCCCATGCCGAACGCATAATTCGGCGACGGATTCAGGCTCGCCTCGTATCCGTACCGGGGAAGGTGATTGTAGAACAGAATGTGCCGTATCGGGTCGCCTCCGTTCAAATCGTACCAGAAACCGAAAAGCGGCTCGAACGCGCCGATGTCCCTGCCGTAGTGTGCCATCAGCCGCCGTCCCGTCACTAGATCGTCCTTGCCGTCGCCGTTCAGGTCGCCCAGCGTCATCGTATGAAACTGGGTAAACTCGCTTTCGAGCCAGTGTTCCTCGAACGACCGTACGCCGTCCTCCATCTTCTGCTCATACCAGGCAAGCCCGTACGCATGCGCGGATCCGATGATCACATCGTTCAGACCGTCCTCGTTCACGTCATGCACCAGAATCGGGTGGGAGGCCGCACTGGCGATCCGCTCCTTGAGCGATTCGAATTTCCAATCGTCGTGGTAGGTCCACATACCCTTTGCCGCTTCGCCGCCCGGGTTTTCATACCAGCCCAGCGGCGTCACAATGTCCGGATCGCCGTCCATGTCGATGTCGCCCAAGCCATTCCCGTGCATATCCACGTCGTATCCCACCACATGCTCGATGAAATACGGGTGCTCATCGATATACTCCAGCCACGTCATCCCCTGATCCTCGTAGAGCGACCAGTGGTTCACAAGGATGTCGTCGTCGCCGTCGCCGTCAATGTCATGGTGCCCCTCGACGCCCTCCATATTGAACGCCTGGTGCACCTTGTGCGAGGCCCATGTGTCGACCTTGTTGCAGGGATTCTCGTACCAGTAGGCGCCCTTCATGAACATCCAGCCCGAACTTACGATGTCCGTGCAGCCATCGCGGTTCACATCCATGGGAAACTCGGCGTTGTTCTCCGTTTCCGGGCCGTTCACATCTCCGCCGCTGCGGAAATTTTCGTGCTTGATCCAGAGAGGCGCTTCGTACCAGTTGCGGCCGGCCACGAGGTCCAGGTCGCCGTCGTTGTCGATGTCCACGACGCTCGCGGTCTCCGAAAACGGGCCGAACCAGTACGATCCGTTCGCCGGATCGTGCGGCGGCGCGTCCACCTTGACGGGCTGGAACAGAATAGTGGGTTCGGGCGCCTGCGCCTGGAGCGCAACGGGCATAAGAAGACAGGCCGCCGCAAAAAGCGGCAGGAAGGTCGCAATTCGCATGTTTGAGGTCATAGGAAGTACGAGATGGTGTAAAAAAGGAGTAGAAATGGAGTGAAAAAGGATCCTTACAGGGCGCAGCTACCCGGCCATGGTCGCGATAGCCGCCCCCGCGACCATGAGCACGGCGCCGCCCATTTGCACAAGAGAAATCGGTTCATGGGCCGACAGCCATCCGAAATGGGACATGACCAGGCCGCCGATCACCTGGCCGGCAAGCAGAATGATGAAGAAGTTTCCGGCGCCTACTTGCGGAATGGACCATGCGATGGCGAACACCAGACAAGCGCCCATCGCGCCCGCTGTCAGGAGCAGGGGATTTACATTCTTCAGGGCTCCCAGAGCGCCTGCCTCCCAGCCGGTCAGGCCGACAATGATGGCCATCACGGCGCCAATGGTCCAGAAAACCGCGTTCGCCACACGGGGGTTGGCCATAATTTCGCCTACCCTTGCATTCATCGCAAGGTGGACTGCAACGATGATGCCGAGCACCACCACGAATATGAAAAACGGGAGTTTCATGACGTAGATACCTTAATTGGTGGGTAGAGGCAGGTATGCGGGAAAGCGCTTCGAGCAACGAATCGCTCTTGGGGAAGCAGCCCGAACCGCAATAAAAGCACGCCTATGAGGGTACTGCGCAGAATCGTCTTAATCAAGTCTTTACATTAAGAGAGCGACTGCATGTACGGTGTCGCACAACGGATACCGAGGATACCCGGCAGCGCCCCGAATTGCGTGAACAATGAATGAACACGCGGGGAGCACCTCTATAATTTTGTGAACAATTCGTCAAATTGTGCGAAATTGCTAAAGATATTCGCTCGTTTTGCCGTCCGTATCGCCGGATTACCCCGTCAGGAAACCCCTGCCATACCTGATAGGGGGATTTATTGCAACCCGCATGCGCCGCCACTGACCGGAAACGCTTCATGCCTGCTTCCTTGAGATCCGCCCGCCGGCAACCCGGCCTCTCCCGCCGCGCTTTCCTCGGCGCGCTCGGTAAAACGGGCGCCGCGTTTGCCGCCGCTCCGCTCATCCTTCCGAGAAACGTGCTCGGCGGCCCGGGTTTCCGGGCGCCCAGCGACACGGTGAACGTAGCCTGCGTCGGGGTCGGGGGCATGGGGAAGGTCAATCTGGCGAACATGAACGATGTCGCCATCACAGGCCTTTGCGACGTGGACCTGGATTTCACCGCGCCCGCGTTCGAGACCTGGCCCAAGGCGGCCCGGTACCAGGATTACCGCCGCATGTTCGATGAAATGAGCGACGACATCGATGGGGTCGTGATCGCCACGCCGGACCACACGCACGCCCTCATTACCCTGGCGGCCATGGAGCGCGGCATTCATGTATACACCCAGAAGCCGCTTACGTGGTCGGTATGGGAGGCCCGGCAACTGGGCCTTGCCGCCCAGCGGTACGACGTAGTCACGCAGATGGGGAATCAGGGGCGCTCCTCCAACGAACTCTACGACATCGCCGAACACGTCAAGGGAGGCACGATCGGAGAAGTCGGCGAGGTGCATGTGTGGACGAACCGCCCCATCTGGCCGCAGGGCATGGACCTGCCCTCCGTGCTGAAGCGGAAGCCGGACGGCATCGACTGGGATCTGTACCTCGGCCCCGCCACGGACATGGCCTACGACCCGGCCTTCCATCCGTTCGTATGGCGCGGGTGGGTCCCCTTCGGCACGGGAGCGTTAGGCGATATCGCAGCCCACTCCTTCGCCTTCGTGGCTACGGCGCTGGACCTCGGCGCACCCACCACGGTAGAGACCCGGTCCTCCGCCTTCAACGGGCACTCCTACCCGGTCGCCTCGACCACCTTCTTCGAATTCCCCGTGCAGGGGGAACGCGGGCCGGTACGGCTTATCTGGTACGACGGCGGGTTCAAACCTCCGCGCCCCGAAGGCCTCTCCGACGGCGAATGGCTGAATTCGAACGGCATGATGTATGTCGGCTCGAAGGGTACGCTGCTGCATATGGGCGGCGTGCGCCTGATGCCCGGCGACCTCGCGGAGAACACCCCTCCCCGGCTGTACGACCGCTTCGCGGGCGAGAGCCACGAAAACAACTGGGTGCGC
>JANQSQ010000559.1 GCA_028283985.1 Rhodothermales bacterium
ACTCGACCATGTCGGTATAGCGACGACGGATACGGATCGCGTACTCGATATACTCCGCGATCTGCTGGATGGATCATCCTACTTGTCCGAAACGCTCGAAAGAGATGGGGTACGTGTCTCTTTCGTGTCAGGCGGGACCGCACAACTCGAACTGCTCGAAGCGCTCGACGAAACCTCGCCGGTCGCCCGATTCCTTCGCAAGCGGGGAGACGGCCTGCATCACCTCGCTTTTGAAGTCGAAGATATCGACGATATGTACCGGCGCGCCCTGGAAGCAGGCTACGAACCGGTCGATCCGGCGCCGCGTCCCGGCGCAGGCGGCAAAACGATCTTCTTCTTACACCCCGGGCAGACATCGAATGTCCTGATCGAGTTCTGCAGCCGTGCGGAGCCCTCCGTCGAGCCTGTAAAAGGTGCCCTTCCGAAAGGGGTCCAGCGTGTTTCTCTTGCACCAGGATCCCCGACGCGAACACCCTGCCTGTACGTCACGGCCTCGTCCTCGCCTTCCCCGGACCCGCATCGACTTGCCTGGCGGTTGACGCCGGAAAGAGCTTGTATGGTCGCACACATCGAACCCGGCGCCTCCCCGGATATTACCGCGCTTATCGATATGCTCGGCGCCCCATCCGTTCATCTGCTTGCACAGGATCTGTCCGCAAAAACGGTCCTGCACACGGCCCAAACCGATTCCCGCATTCATGCAGTCGTATTGACGGATCCAGGCCCGGACGGATTCGATATCCTGCGGAAGATCCGGGATATCCCGAAGCGCCTGCTCGTCATAATTCCGGACAGCGAAGCAGGTCTCCGCGCAGCCACCGGCCTGCGCGCCCGGCATGCCACCATCGCGATCGCCGCTGTTGCCGATCCTGGTCTGCGCATAGCCCTTATCGAGCAGCATTTGGCCACGCAATCCGATCCGGCGCAGTCATGAATCCGGAGCTGGAAAAGAAAATCGAAGGCCTGCCCCGGCAACCGGGCATCTACCAGCACAAGGATGCCGAGGGAAATGTACTCTACGTAGGCAAAGCCAAAGACCTGCGCAGTCGTATCCGCTCGTATTTCCGGGAAAGCCGCCCGCATGACGGACGCATGTGCATCATGATCCGGAAAATCGAGGATGTGGAAGTGATCGTGACGGATACGGAAGCCGAAGCGCTCATCCTCGAAAACAATCTGATCAAGCATCTCAAGCCGCGCTACAATGTCCTCCTTCGCGACGACAAGACCTTTCCCTTCATTTGCATTCGAAACGAACGGTTCCCCCGCGTCTTCCCCACGCGCCGTATTGTGCGGGACGGGTCGAAATACTTCGGCCCGTATACCGACGTGAAAAATATGCATCTGATGCTGCGCACGATCCGCTCGATCTTCCAGTTACGCACCTGCACCCTGAACCTTGCGCCGGAACCCATCGCCGCCGGCAAATACGATCCCTGCCTCGAATATCACATCAAAAAATGTGCGGCTCCCTGCACGGGACAACAATCCGAAGAAGACTATAACCGCACGATCGAACAGGTCGAAAAATTGCTGAACGGGCATACGAAAGAATTGATCGCCCTGCTCCGCGACGAGATGGAGCGCCTCTCTGACGCCATGTTGTTCGAGGAGGCCGCCGGATTGCGCGATCGCATCCTCGCCCTCGAAAAATACGCCCGAAAACAGAAGGTGGTGAGCGAAGACGAAGCCGACCGGGACCTTTTCGCCATGGAGGCTGACGAAAGAGAAAATGTGGCCTGCGGCGTCATTTTTCAAGTGCGCGAAGGCAAGGTCATAGGACGGCGGCATACCTATATCCATCCGATAGAAGGGCTATCCAAAAGCGTCCTGATGCAACGCCTCGTCGAGGACTATTATGCGGACGCTGTCTTCTTTCCCGGAGAAGTGTTGCTGAGCGGGGAGATCGCCGAACCGGAACCCGTAAAAGAACTGCTGGCGCAACAGCGCGGCAGGAACGTACCGCTTGCCGTACCGCGCCGGGGTCCCAAAGCCAGCCTGATGCGCATGGTCAGCACGAATGCGGCCATGCTCCTCGAAGAATGGAAAATTCGAAAGATGAAGCGCGGCGAGGATCGGATTCCTCATGCCGTACGGTCTCTGGAAGAAGATTTACGACTGGAAACGTTGCCCCGGCGCATCGAATGCTTCGACATTTCGCATCTCGCCGGTACAGGCACGGTGGCTTCCTGTGTGGTTTTTCGCGACGGACGCCCCCGCAAAAGCGAATACCGGCACTACAAGATCCGTTCTGCCGTTTCCGGGCAGCCCGACGACTATCAGAGCATGCGCGAGGTCGTAACGCGCCGGTATGCGAACCGGGAAAACATCGACTGGCCCGACCTTGTGGTGATCGATGGAGGTAAAGGGCAGCTTTCCGCGGCTGCCGACGCGCTCCGGGAAATCGGAGTGTACGGAAGATTTCCGCTTATCGGCCTCGCCAAACGACTTGAAGAGGTGTTCTTTCCTGGCGATTCCGCGCCGCTGCACATTCCGAAGGCCAGCACCTCGCTC
>JANQSQ010000573.1 GCA_028283985.1 Rhodothermales bacterium
CGTCACCGCGACGGCTACGCCCAACGTACGCAAGGATATTGTCGAACACCTGGCCCTGCGTCGCCCGGAACGCATCGTTCGGGGGTTTGACCGCCCGAATATCGTCTGGTCCGTTTTTCGGACAGAAAACAAGCGATCGAAAGTGCTTGACATTCTCGACGGTGTTCCGGGTTCCGGTATTCTGTATTCGAGTACCCGCAAGGGGGTCGAGCGGTGGGCGGACTGGCTTACGCGCCGCAATCAGTCTTGTGCGTTTTATCACGGCGGCATGGAGGGCTCCGTGCGCGAGCGCGTGCAGAACGGATGGATCGGCGGCGACCAGCGGATCATGGTGGCGACCAACGCCTTCGGTATGGGCATTGACAAGCCGGATGTACGTTTCGTCATTCATGTCGATCTGCCCGGCACGCTCGAGGGATATTACCAGGAGGCCGGGCGTGGGGGAAGGGATGGAAAAACGTCCTGGGCCACGCTCTTGTACCATCAGGGAGACGAGGAAACGCCGCGCAGGCTCATCGAGGAAAGTCATCCGACATCGAAGGAAGTGAGGAAAGTCTATGATGCGGTGTGCAATTTGGCGCAGCTGGCGGTGGGCAGTGAGATGGATTCGCCCGTGCCTGTTCGAATCGGGCCGATTGCCCGACTAACGGGATTTTCTGCAGGAAAAATAAACACCGCCGTAACGCTTCTTGCACGTCAGGATGCATGGCGGATGCTCCCGCAGCGGGGGAATGCCGGGCTGATCCATTTCCGGCAATCCGTCCATGCTTTTCGGGAGTATGCCGAGCGTCATGCCAATGCCTCCCTGACCGAGTTTATCCGGACGCTATTGCGAACGGTGAACGCGGGGGCTTTTTCGGATTGGCGGGAGATAGATACCCGGATACTTGCTCGCCGGACGGGGCTTTCCCTTGAGCATCTGTTGAAGGGCATGGAGTACCTGCAAGGCTGCCAGTTGCTGGATTGGATTTCTCCGGATCAGGTAGTGCGTGTCGTCTTTTTACATGCCCGCAGCGCCCGCCTTCCGATCGACGGCGCCCAGGTGCGCGCCGCCCGTAAACGAGCGGAAGCGCAACTCGACCAGATGATCCGTTTTGCCTCTTCGACGACATGCCGCCGCCATTTTCTGCTGACATACTTCGGAGAGACCGTTCCGGAGCGATGCGGCACATGCGACGTGTGCCTCGGACGCCACGAAGCATTCGAGCCGCCTGCCCTGGATTCACTCATCGTCCAACGATTGTTGCGTCAGATCGCTGACGGAAAACCGCGCGGAGAATGGCTGGAAGGTATGCGCACGCCTGCGTACCGGGTCGATCAGTTGCTCGGTTGGCTGATCAACGAGGGGTATCTTCGGCAGCTCCATCCGCCAGGAGGCGCCTTTGAACTCACGGCAAAGGCGACATCGATTCTTGAGGCGCATTCATGATATAGTGTTAACAGGCCCTAATCCGCTTCGATCTCAGACATTTGCTGCATCTGAAGCGTATCGACGACCCGCCCGTATATCCCGACAAAGATTTCCGGATGCGATGTGTACCAGGCGATGGCGTCCGCCCAGGCTGTGCTGTCGAGGCCGTGCGCAGCGAGGAGAGAATCTTGCGCCTCCCTGGTGTTGATCTCTGTTAGTTCTTCCCGGGCCTGCAAAAGGTGCATTTCGCCCAGCACGGCCACCATGGTGGCATCAGAAACCGGCGGTGATTCATTGCCGCTGCATGCGGCAAGTGCGCATACCGCAAAGCACAAGATGCTTGCCGCAAGGCGCCGAGGGAGAAAGACCACCCCGGGCAGGCTGTACAATGGGGTGAAGACCGGATGCGTCATGCCTGTTGCGGCAGACTGCCGTCGCTACGGAATGATTTTGTTCAGCGCGTACTCGATGATGCCTTCGGCGCCGAGTCGCTTGAGTTCGGGAATGAGACGCCGTACGTGCTGTTCTTCAATGACCGTCTCGATGGCTACCCAGTCGTTCCCGTTCGCCAGCGGTGAAACGGTCGGCATGCGCAAGGCGGGGAGTATCCCGATGACCTGCTTCACACGGTCACGCTGTACATTGAGTTTGAGCCCCACGCGGCCCTCCGCCCGTATCGCACCTTGCATCAGCAGGGCAATATTTTCGATCTTTTGCCGCTTCCACGGGTCTTCCCATGCTTCCCGGTTGGCGATAAGCTGCGTATTCGAGTGCATCAGCACATCCACGATGCGAAGTTTGTTGGCTTGCAGCGACGAGCCCGTCTCGGTAACCTCGACGATAGCGTCCACGAGATCGGGGCATTTTGCCTCGGTCGCTCCCCATGAAAACTCGACATCGGCATTCACGTCATTTTTGCGAAGCCATGTGCGTGCGATGTGAACGACCTCGGTCGCAATGCGCTTTCCTTCAAGGTCTTTTACGGAGCGAATATCGGAATTTTCCGGAACGGCAAGCACCCATCGCACAGGGCGCATGCTCGTTTTCGAATAGATCAGATCGCTTACCGGGTGCACATCCGACTGCGTCTCGAGCACCCAGTCCTTGCCCGTAATACCTGCGTCGAATACCCCGTCCATGACATATCGCGCCATTTCCTGGGCGCGAACCAGCATGGCCCGCAGTTCCTCGTCGTCTGTGGACGGAAAGTACGACCGCTCGCGCGTCGAAAAATTATATCCGGCCCGGTGCAATAGTTCCAGCGTAGCGGTTTGCAGGCTGCCTTTGGGTAGCCCGAGCCGCAATATGGGGGAATTCCGTGTCGGTTTTCCGCTGTTGGTTCCGGGATCGGTTGCCATGGATGCGTTAGCTGCTCGCGGGGGTACAAGGCGCCGTCAAGCAGGGTATGACGGCGCCGGACGCACAGAGTACGGGGTGTTCGGACGGTCGGCTTGTTATCCCTCGCTTTCCGCAGAAACGTCGTGGGAGCGAAAGGTATACGCGATGGCTTCCATCTGGCGCAGAAACTCTCTTTTGTTGTATCCCGGCGCAAAAACCATTCCGTCAATCATGTACAGCCGCCCTGTCGGCTGATCGTAAAACGTATAGGTTATAAACGGTCCGCCCATCCCGAATTCCACCTTTTGACCTTCCTCGACGCCGACCATATGCCAAAGTCCGCGTGTTTCAAAGCCATACCGCCCCAGAAAATCGATATTTTTCGTTTCAAGCGGTCTGTTTTCCCGGCGGTCAATCTCGACCCATCCCCCGAGGTTACCCTGAATGTACTGGCGGGCAAGCGAGTCGCGCGTGTTGTAAATCCATTCCGGAGAAAGCTGCTCGGGATCGGCGTAGTCAACAAAGTGCACGAAAACGCTTCGCCATGTTTCCGGAAGAATACGCCGGAGCCAGACGAAGTCGCTTGTATCTACGGCAATCAGATAATCGTGCTGTACGTTCACGGCGAAGTCATACATTGCCGCCAATTCTTCCTCGACCTCGAACTGGCGTCCCCGATCGAACATTTCCTGGGTAAGCCGTTGCCGGGCGGCTCTGTTGAAGTCGCGGGAAACCCCATCCGAGGCACTGTAGATCGCGTCAATGACATCTTCCTTGTTCTCGCCGGTGATGTAGTAGACCTGCTGATCCCGCCGGAAGATGTTTTCACGCGATACGGCGACTCCGCCTTCCTCGCGGATGACCTGCCGAGCGTTTGAATCAAATACGTTCCGGATGTATGCGGCTTCGTTGGTCGAATCACTGAATGCCGCCACGAAAATCACATTTTTTCGCCGGCGCGCCGCCTCGAGATCTCCTTCCGTTTCAAGAGGTACGTGCCGCAATTCGAACTGTCGTTCGGGGGCGGGCAGCGTGCTGATGAATTGCCCGACGGTTTCGCGCAGGGCTTCTCCGATATCGCCGTTCCAATCGAGCGAATCGGCGACCACGAGGATTTCGGTGTCCAGCCCGACCGCTCTCGGGCGAAAGTCATTTTCGCCACTACAGCCGGCGAAAACGAAAAGACTTGCGGTAAGGAGAGCGATTTTGGTACGGAATCGCGTGATTCTCCTCGGGAAAGATATCATAACCTGTGGAGGAAGATGGTCCGGAAAAAATAACCCTCAACTAATAACGTATGTGATCGGTTTCGGTTGCCGTGCAAAACGCTGCGTGTTCCCCTCTTATGCGTCCTCGTCGCCGTTTTTCAGAGCACGTACGAAGCGGCGGATTTCTTCAAGGTGTGTTTTTGCGGGCTTCGAACCGTCGTTCCACAGCGTTTCCACCTTTTCGATCAATGCCGACCCGACAATGAACCCGTCGGTATGGCGGCTCAGGCGTACCGCGTCCTCATGGGTTCTGATGCCGAATCCGGCCAGCAAGGGGTGTTCACGCACCATGTCGCGCGCTCGCTTCAGATAGGCTTCCACCTGCTGGATGGCGCCGAGGCCCGAACCGGTCAATCCTGTGATGGATACCGCATATACGAATCCTGTCGCGGCTTTATCGATCTCCCGAATGCGGTCGTTGGGAGTGTTCGGAGCAATCAGGAGTACGGACGCCAGGTCGGCGGCTGCAGCCTCGCTCGCAAAGGGAAGATGTTCTTCAAGGGGCACGTCAGCGAGAATCAATCCCTCGATTCCGGCGGCGCGCGCGTCTCTGCAGAATGCGGAAATACCGTACTGGCGGATCGGGTTGGCGTATCCCATCAGGAGGAGGGGAGTGTTGCTTTCCGCGCAGAAAGCGGCGGCTGTATTGAACGTATCCTTCATGCGGACGCCGCCTTGCAGGGCGCGTTCGCTCGAGCGCTGGATAGGCAACCCCTCTGCAAGCGGATCGCTGAAAGGCATGCCGAGTTCGATGAAATCGGCGCCTCCCCGGTCCATCTCGCGCAGGATCGCGAGCGTACTTTCGGGGTCGGGAAAGCCACTGGTCATGAACAGTCCCATGGCTTTCTCGCGACGCCGTATGCAGGCAGCCAGCCTTTCCCGGAGTCGTTGCATGGCGTTCAGAGGTGCTTTGCGATCGTACTCATATCCTTGTCGCCGCGCCCGGAGCAATTGACAACGACTATCTCGTTGCGCGCCATTTCGCGTATCCCATCCGGCAGCCAGCCTATCGCATGTGCGGTTTCCAGCGCTGGAATGATTCCTTCCGTTTTCGCCAGCAGTTTTACCCCCTCGATAGCCTGTGCGTCCGTTGCGGATGCGTAATGTACGCGTCCCGTATCCCGCAGCCAGGCATGTTCCGGCCCTACCCCCGGGTAGTCCAGTCCCGCCGAGATGGAGTGCGCGAGTTGCACCTGTCCTTCCTCGTCTTGCAGCAAATAGCTCATGGCTCCATGCAGGATGCCCGGCGAGCCTTTTGTAAGTGTGGCCGCATGTCGCCCGTTCAGTCCTTCTCCGGCAGCCTCCACGCCATACAGACGTACGTGCGTATCCCGCAGGAAGGCATAAAAAAGCCCGATTGCGTTCGAGCCGCCGCCCACGCAGGCTACCACTGCATCCGGCGTGGGGCGCCCTTCCATATCATGTAATTGCAAGCGGGTTTCGTCTCCGATGACCCGGTGAAAATCACGAACCATCATCGGATAGGGATGCGGGCCTACGACCGAACCGATGATATAGAACGTGTTATGTACGTTGGTTACCCAATCCCGAATGGCTTCGTTGGTGGCGTCCTTCAGGGTACGGCTACCGCTGGATACGGGTCGTACATCGGCGCCGAGCAGCCGCATGCGCAGCACATTCAGATGCTGCCGCCCGACATCTTCTTCGCCCATGTAGACGATGCACTGCAGACCGAATCGCGCGCACACGGTGGCGGTGGCCACGCCATGCTGTCCCGCGCCTGTCTCTGCGATGATGCGTGTCTTTCCCATACGGCGCGCCAGCAATATCTGCCCTATCGTATTGTTGATCTTGTGGGCTCCCGTGTGGCACAGATCTTCCCGTTTGAGATAAATCTTTGGTCCGCCGAGCGCTGTGGTAAGCCGTTCGCAAAAGGTCAGCGGCGTGGGGCGCCCGGCATATTCGGTGAGCATCGCATCGAGCTCCTGCCGGAAAGCCGGGTTTTTGCGAGCAGCTCCGTATGCTTTCCGCAACTCCTCGATGGCAGGGATAAGCGTTTCGGGCACAAACACCCCGCCGTACAACCCGAAATGTCCGCGTTCGTCGGGGAGGGGATGCGTTTTTTCCATAATGAGTACGGTTCTGTTTGCGCCGTATGGCGATGCGTGCTGCCGCGCAGCACATGGATCATCCGGTCTCGAGTTCAGAATGCGCCGACCGAAATACCTGCATAAAGGCGTCGATTCTGGAGAAATCCTTTTCCCCGGGGGCCGATTCGAGGCCACTTGACACATCCACGGCGAATGGACGGAGCGTACGGATCGCCTCGGCCACATTGCCCGCATGGATGCCCCCTGCCAGAAAAATGCCGGGACTTCCCGAGCGAGCAGGCTGTTCACCCGGCTCGCGAGTACTTTCCACAGGGGGGCTTGCCACACGCCAGTCGAAAGTCCGGCCGCTGCCGCCGTACACCTTGTCGCTGTACGCATCCAGCAGGAAATGCGCGGCCACGTTCTCATATGTCCGCATCAGGCGATATAACCCGTC
>JANQSQ010000581.1 GCA_028283985.1 Rhodothermales bacterium
CACGGCGTCAATCAAGGCGCGAGGAGTGAAGTTTGGTGGTTCCAAACGAGCGACGAGCAACGAAGAGTGACGCCGTGCCTGACGGAACAGAGCATCGTTGCATAGTGGTAACAGGCCCTTATCAGTGCAGGGATGTCGCATGCACGATATTCCTACAGCACCCCAGGAAGTACGATGCGTTGTCAAAGGGTTTCGAGATAATGTTCGGCCGGACTCTTGTAGCTGCCGAACCGGGCATTTTCAAACGATTCCTTGGCGGCCGTGATATTCCCGGCGTACATGAGCGCTTCACCTCTCGTGAAGTGAATTTTCGCTGCGTCTGTACGACTGCCGCGGTGAAGGCCGAGCGCCTGGTCGGCGAAAGATACGGCCGCATCGTAATTGCCCAGCGCATTGTTGGCAACGGCAAGATAGAAGTAGGTGTCCGCATCCGGATCGACGCGCTCCTGAAGTTCTTCCAGACTGGCCATGGCTTCCCGGGCATCGGAGGCCGAAGGTTCGGCTCGACGGCCCAATGCGGCAGAGGCCAGGAAATTAAAGTGATCCCGGATACCGGTCTCTCCCTTGCGCAACGCCTGGGTATCGTTGTGCTCGTTTCCGAAAGCGATCAGGTCCTCGTACGCCTGAATAGCTTCTTCGGCCCGTTCCAGCTTTTTCAGAGCAAGCGCCTTGCCTTCGTAATTATTGACGTAGCTCGGATACACATCGATACCATCGTTGAAACGTTCAAGGGCGCCTGCGAAATTTCCCTGCTCAATGAGTCCCTTGCCTATGTTATAATCGATCTTCGCTGCATTGCTGGCTGATCTATCAGCGATGTCCTTATCATTTTCCTGCCTCGCCAATTCGGAGGCACGCGCGAACTCATCTCGGGCTGTGGGGTAATCATTGGCCTTGGCGGCTTCTATGGCGGCGTTGAATGCCTCCTTGTATTCCTGGGCTTGAACCGGAGAGGTCCGGACCCCCATTGCGAGGCAGAAAAGCAGTGCAAGCACTGCAAAGGACTTGAAAGTACTCATTGTCATTGCGTGTTTGTACGACTATGGAATTTGGAGAGGATGGAACCAACAGCGAAATACATATGCATAGGAATTGGGTTCCCTATACGACCGAAAAAACGATTTTTCCTGCTTACTTATTGTACAAATAGCGATCCTGACGATTTTCTTCCGCATCGTCGCTCAGGGAAGATATTCGTATCTTTCCATGGATATGCCGTCCCCTTGCCATTCTTGGCCGTGCATTTCCGGCGGCACTTTTCTATGTATTTCATGTTCACAAAGTGTTTATCCGGCGACACGGTTTCCCGGATGTCCGATAGAGGATCTGCTTTATGAAGCTCATTATTCCTATGGCGGGGCGGGGTACGCGCGTTCGCCCCCATTCGCATGTTACGCCCAAGCCCCTGCTTCCCGTAAGGGGGCGTAGTATGGTGGAGAGAATAGTGGATACGTTCAATCGCGTGTTGCCCGTACGTCTGAATGAAGGAGTTTTTGTGCTCGGTCCGGATTTCGGAAAAAATGTGTATGAAATGCTGCGGGAAATATGCGTACGGCACGATATGCGTCCCAGATTTGCTGTACAGGAGACCGCGGAAGGCACAGCCCATGCGGTGGACGCAGCCCGGGAGTATTTGCAAGGTCCTGGTGTCGTGGCCTTTGCAGATACGATTTTCGACATGGATGCGGGCCTTGATTTCAAGGATGCCGATGTGGTCGCTATGGTGAAACATGTTGAGGATCCCAGCCGATTCGGAGTGGCGGTACGGGAGGGTGATCGGGTTGTGGAACTGGTTGAAAAACCGTCCGAACCTATATCTACCGAGGCGCTTGTCGGCATCTATTATGTACGTGAGCTCAGGGAACTCCGGGGGGCGATCGAAGGGATTATCGCCGATAATCTGCGTGGAAAGGGAGGGGAGTTTCAGTTGACCGATGCATTTGATCGCATGATAAAGCGCGGCGATGCCTTTACGACAGCCTCTGTAACGGAATGGCTCGACTGCGGCACCATATCTGCGCTCATGGAGACGACCCGGCGTCTTCTTGAAAAGGAAGACACAGGCACATTCCAGGGGGATGTGGAAAACAGTATCGTCATTCCCCCTGTATATATCGGGCCGGATGCGCGCGTCGTGGATTCTGTGGTAGGCCCTTATGTTTCAATTGAGGCGGGTGCTGATGTACGCCGCTCCGTCATGGAGCAATCTATTGTATTTCCCCATGCCGTGGTGCGGGGTGCGGTGCTGAAAAATTCACTTATCGGCAGATATGCCCATGTGCATCCGGGCGCATGGGTACTGAACATCGGCGATCATGCGGAGATAACTCCTATTCCTCCGGATGTTCTTGTCCACTGACCGTGTTGCCGGTCGCGGGGAGACGGTCTGCGCCTATAGCCTCCAGGATAGACAGGACGCGTTCTTCCGCTTTCAGGACCCATCTGCGAAAGTCGTCTCGCGCCGCATCGTGCTGCGCGGTGAATTTCGTTAGCAGGTTCATGTCGAATTTGTCGCTTCGGACTCCGCATCCCATTTTTTCTATTTCGAAAGCATTGCACAGTTGCTCATAGTGCCCCTCGACCGGCACGGCCAATACAGGTTTTCCAAGGAAGAGCGCTTCGGAAACCGATTCGAAGCCGGCTGTGCACACCAGACCGCTGCAACGGCTCATGAGTTCAAGAAATCTGGTATCGTGCAGCCGATTGAATCGAAGCGTATCGCTGTACTCTACGATGTCATCCACTTCCGGATTGTCCCAAAAGCATTCCAGACGTTGCGCCGGGTATTTTTCATGCCACTCGATCACCTGCTCCGCATAGCCGCGATTCAGGAGATAGATCAGAAAAAAATCCTCCCGGGCCCTGGTGTTCTGCAGAGCCAGTGCTTCCTCGCGCAGAAGCGGAGGGATCACCGAAAGGCGGGCGTCCGGGAGATCTTCCGCCGGATACAGGGATAGCGCGAGTTTCCATGTGGCCCGGAAACCGGTCAGGCGGGTGAACAGCCTCATGGCCGACCGGTCAACCGGCTTGCCTGGAGCAAATTCATAAATCGGATGATCGAACATGTACTGATGTCCGA
>JANQSQ010000590.1 GCA_028283985.1 Rhodothermales bacterium
CCCTCCGCAGCATGACGTTGTAGGTGTCCACTACCGCAGCAAGATCCACCTCGGGGATGCGTGTCAGGGTGGCGGCTATGTCCCGCCCCTGCGGACCGAAACCGATCACAGCGGCCTGTACTTGTTCCCGGAAGGTTGCCTGGCGCTCATCTGCACCGATGGCGGGGGCCTGTGCAAGCAGGCCTGAAAGAGGAATCAGGGAGCTCCGTTTCAGAAAATTCCGACGACTTAAGAGACCGCCGTGCGTATGGTTTTTCATAGTGCGGTGTTCAGGCTGGGGTGTTGTTGCAAGGTCGTAGCATGGCCGTTCGACACGGGCGCAGAAAACGAAGCGGGTCCATTTTTCAATGTACGGTACAGGGGTATTCCCTGATGCAGAATGCGATGGGGCAGAGGGTCTTCAACTTCCGGTTGAATGACCAGGGACCGGTATCCGGGCAGGGGGCGGCCATGTACAAGGAGGGCGGTCGAAACGGCATCGGCGGTAGCGGCGGATGGGGCAACGGTTGCTGCCAGCAGCGCTCCGCGAACAGGTTTTCCAAGGCGGGGGTCCAGCACATGTCCGTAACAGGCCCCCTCGACTTCGAAAGATTTACCCGAAACAGCGGAAACCGATAAGGCCTCGTCCCGAATCGCCACCACAGCGACCGGTTCGTCCGGCGACCGGGGGTCCACAACGGCCACGTTCCAGGAGTCGGCGTCGAGCGGCTTTCCGATGGCGTACATCGTGCTGGCGCCACCGTGCAGGAAAGCCCGCTCCACGCCGGCCTCTCTCAATAAGCACATGGCTTCGTCCACAGCGTATCCCTTGCCGATGGCGCCAAAGTCCAGAGCAACCCCTTTGTGCGCAAAACGCACCGTACAATGCGCCTCGTCCAGTTCAACGAGGTGCATGCCTGTGTGCAGGCGGGCCTGGGCCAACTCGTCTGCGCCCGGTACACGTCCCCCTTCGCCGTAAAACCCCCACACCTTCATGAGCGGGCCGACCGTCAGGTCGAAAGCCCCGTCCGTGGAACGGTGCAGATCCAAGGATTGCTTCAATAAATCGAGCAACCACGGCTCGACCGGCACGGCCTTTTCGGAAGCGTGCGTATTGATCCGGGATACATCGGAGGCGGGAAGAAATCTGGAAAGCCGTGTTTCCAGTCGTTCGATTTCCCGGAGCGCTTCCTCGCCGGCAGCCCGCAGCCACGGCTCGTCCTCGCCCTGGAGAACGAGCTCGAAGCGACAGGCCATCGCCATGCGCGCCAATCGAACCGTACTCATCCCCGCCTCCGCCGTCAGGCTGCTACGACAGTTCGAGCGTGCCGTACGTGATCGGCTCGATCTCGCGTCCGCCGCCTGTGGTCATCTTGCGCGTTTCCTCGTCGAAGTAGAGCATTTCGCCCAGGCGGTCCGACATCTCGGCCATGCAAATAATCGTTTGCGCCTTGATCGACAGATCGATGTTTCCGTTGGGTTGCGTGTTCTCGCGGATCGAGGTCAGCCAGTTCTCCACGTGGGCGGGCACGCTTACGCCAGGTTCGACATTCTCTTCCATCTGCTGGTCAACCAGATCGGCAAAAGGCCGTTCGGGGCGCAGTTCGATGGAGTTGCCGGAGAAGTACAGCGTACCTTCGTGACCCCGAATCACCTGCCCGAGTCCTTGCTCGTTGACGGTGCTTCCGATGACCAGGAGGGTCAGGCCGCTGGCGAATTCGGCCAAGACCTGCGTGTTGTCGGGCACGTCGCGGTCGGGCGTGACCTTGCGCGTGCCAAGCGAGGCAACCCGCACCGGAAATTCGGGAGCCCCTGTGGCGATCATCAGCGGGTGGATACGGTGTGCGAGCAGGTCGCCGAGGATGCCTGCGCAGTACGGGTAATACTTGCGCCAGCGGTGATACTCGTCGGCGCTGAACGGGCGGTCGGAAACGGGTCCGAGCCAGGAGGCCCAGTCGATGTTTTCCGCGTTGGAATCTTCATCGATGCCGTAATTCCACTCGCCATTGGGGTTGTTGCGGCAGTAGGAATCCTGCCCCAGCACGAGGGGGCCGATCATGCCTTCCTGGATCATCTCTGCGGCGCGGTGCCACTTGCCTTCCGTGCAGTACTGGGAACCGATCTGGAAAATCTTCCCGGTTTCCATGGTTTTATCGTAGATGTCGAAGGCCTCGTGCAGGTAGCGCGTCATCGGCTTTTCACAATAGACATGCTTGCCGGCATCCATGGCGTCGGTAGCGATGGCCGAATGCCAGTGGTCTACGGCGCCGATGAAGACAGCGTCCACATCATCCCGCTCGAGCAGGGCCCGGTAGTCGTCGTACGCATCCGCATCGGTAATGCCGAGTCTTTCGACCGCGCGATCCCTGCGCTTGTTGAAAACGTCGCAGACGGCTACTCCGGCTGCATTGAATTCCGCGCCATGATTGACGATAGCGCCTATATGGGCATTGTAGCCCTGGCCGCCCACGCCTACGAATCCAACGTTCAGGCGGTCGTTTGCGCCCAGGACGCTTGCGGGCGTCGCTT
>JANQSQ010000597.1 GCA_028283985.1 Rhodothermales bacterium
GAGCGACCAAAATATGAAACTCGAAGTCCGGGTCGCCTTCACCGACGATGCGAACAACGCCGAGACGCTCACCAGCGACGAGACCTACGAGGTGGCGCCGGCCGCCGCCGCATGCCCCCAGTCGGTCTGGTGCGGCACGCTGACCGCGGGGCGCCTGGAAGAAGATTCCGGAGGAATAGCGACAGTGACTGAGGCCGGGTTCCGGGACGTCTCCGGCCTCGCGGCCTACGGCAGTCTGTCTCTCGCCGCATTCACGCACCTCGGCGTCGACTACACGGTCACATCGCTGTATGGCGGCGGCGCCCGGAACCTGTATTTTTCCACCACCCCGAACCTGCCCTCCGACGGGGCAGGGTTGACGTTGCACATGCAGACGTACTCCGGGGAGATCGCCCTGCCGCTGAGCGAGGCGGCATTCAGCGACGGCGCGTGGCAATGGACAGGAGGAGAACTCTTTGTCGGGGAGACCGGGGCGCTGTCCGACGTACGGCTGCTTCGGGGCGCCATGGACCGGACCGCCCGCGTCGTCGAACCGACCGATGTCGGCACCGAGATCACGGTCCGCCTGAGCCGGATCGGGCCAACGAGTACGGAGAGCGAGGAAATCCCGACGGAATTGACGCTCATGGGCAATTACCCGAATCCGTTCAATCCGAGCACGACGATAGAGTATTCGCTTGCGCAGGGCGCAAACGTGCGCCTTTCGATTTACGACATGATGGGCCGTGAAGTGGAAGTGCTTGTCAATGGACACAGACCCGCAGGAAAGCACACCGTGCGGTTCGACGCTTCGCATCTTACCAGTGGCTCCTACCTATACCGTATCCGCACTGAAACATACACCGCCGCAAAAGCAATGATGCTTCACAGGTAGCGTGTGCTCTTATGAGGACTATTCGAATGTCCGGGGGCTTGTGTAGACTGTGCGGCGGACTGAAAGCACCAGCCAAACGACAAAACATTCTCCTAACCAAAATCGAAATGCGCAAACTCCATAGTATCGCATACGCACTAATTGCGGCAATCATACTGGTTGGATGCGACAGCAACGATGAAGCCGGGGTGCCGCAGGTGGGGGGCGAATACTCAGGCGAACTAAGAATCACCTCTTCGGATGCGCCGAACATATCTCTAAACTTCCTGATGTCGGCGAACGTAATCCAGAGTGATGAAGACGTTACAATCACTGCCACAATCGTAGTCGATGGCATAAGCGAGACGCTACCGGCAATTACAGGAGAAATAAGCAAAACCGGATTTTTTACCCCTCAAGCGGGAGGAACGGTTCGAGTTTACAACGTCCCTGACCCGACTTGCGGACTTACGTTGTCATATGCCTCGTCAATTACGTTTGAGGACGACGTAATGATATATACCGCACAGGAGACGTTCGAGCGTTGCGGATCAGCGTCTGCTACAGCCCGCCTTACGCTTCAAGAGTGAGTAATAGAGAGAAGCGAGGGGGGCCTTGCTTTTGTGCCGGACTGTAAACAACACACTTAATCCACAGGATCATGAGCAGACACCTAAGGCTTATTCTTGAAACCATGAAGAATCGAAGAGTCATAGAAAGGATACATGACGATTTAGATAGAGTAAAGGATCGTATAAAGAATCTGATCGAAAACGGTATAATACGGGCTGACATAAACCGCCTGACTGCGCTTTGCTCCCTATTTTCCCTATCGGGATAAGGTCATTACGCGGCTAACGACCTTGCCCGCGGCCTCGAAGCGGTAGACGTACGATCCGCTCGGCAAACCGGTTGCGTCGAAACGAGCCGTATGCGCACCCTGCATTTGCAATCCGTCGAAAAGTACGGACACTTCGCGTCCGAGAAGATCGTACACGGCAAGGCGAACCTCGGAAGCGGCGGGAAGCTCATAGCGTATCGTCGTTGCGGGATTGAAGGGATTCGGGTAGTTCTGCGAGAGTGCGAACGCGAAAGGAGTCTCGGAATCCACATGCGTTACGACGATGGAAAGCGACGATATGTCAGGCACGTCATACACGGCGATTTGCGTATGATCGGACTTTTTATCGTTCCCTTTGGCGCGAACCCATATGGTGAACTCTTCTGCGGCGCTTTGCAGCGAAACATCCGTTTCCAATACGTTGCCCGCCGAAGTCCAATCAATAAGCGCAGGCCACACCTTGTTTGTAGGGCCGCCTTCGAATATCTTGTACTCGTAATCGGTAGCCCCTTGTACGGCATTCCACGAAAGCGTAATAATCAGGCTACTCGACGTAGACTTGTCGAAATTCGCTTGTAAATTCTCCGGATCGCTTAATACCGTAGGCGGCGGGTTTACAGGCGGTGTGTTTGGCGTGTTATTATTACCCACCGGCGTAGGCGTAGAACGAAAGCTGGTTCTGACTGTGCCTTTAACGGTGATTTTCAGGGCGAAGCTGTCTAGTTCCCAACGGTTACTGGAGTCAATGTGCGTTGACGTATTCGATATTGACCATCCACTTGCGCCGCCCGCATCCTCGTTGTCCGAGTTTGTATAGTCTATTGCCGCACTACCCCAATGGCTGCCGGTTAGCACAATGTATCTGCTTTCCGGTTGGAGAACCAGCGGCCGGTCGAGAGTAAGGGTAGCGGTCGATCTGCTCGAATTTACTTCAACGTTAAACCATCGTTGCTGAGACATATTATCGCAGCTACCTGTGCCTCTGCAAATGCGCAATTTCGCCATATTACACGGAAGCACGTTTGTAGCATCTGCATCTGGAATTTGGGTAGTAACGCCATTGTTAGTAACGTAGAGAGGATCTTTGGTGCAGGTTTGCAGTGAGTCATGATCGTTGGGGCTGATGTCGGCAAAATCGCTCCCATGAAGCACAATGCTATGAAAATCGTATCCATACGTATTGTCGCCAGTAGTAAAACTTTGCTGCCTTTGACCCACAGGCACATGACCGGTACGCGTTTGCCCGCTATTGGACACGAGAGTAACCTGCGCCTGGGCCGCACCAACAAGGAAGAACGCAAGTAATGCGAAAATCGAAAAGCGTATCATGATCATTCTGCATCAGGCGAGAAAGCGGAAGTGCCCAAGTTTATCTCACCAATACATGAATACCAATTCTACTGATCGGATTTAGGAGTATGTGCAAATAAGCCGCCAAGGTCTGCGCGGATAAATACAGGCTCCTGAAAGGCGCGGCGCACCTCGTAGAACGTGTCGCGGTGGCCGCCGGAGCGCCCAAACCCGGATCGGGCGGATAACATCCGGTATTTCGCCTCGAATCGAAAAGACAAAGACTTGCAGGCGCCCGCCCGTACAGGAGGGAGGCCCCCGCATCTCCCGAAAAAAACAAAAAACCCCTTGACAAACCCGTACCAGAGGCCTTATACTATCTCTACTTCCGATAACAGTTCTTATCGGAAGTAAAATATGGGTGCTTTGCTGGGTTATCGGGAATAAAATACGGGTGTTTTCGGTGGATATCCTGGTTTGCGGGGCATCCATTATGCATCCGAAGACGCGATACAGTGGCCTATCGCCTGTTAAAGCGCAGGGCGCCACGGTATACGTTCTTATTGCTTGCCAGGGCGTTACGGGCGCGGTATAGCACCCTTTCGCCCGTCAAAACATACTCTACCGACAAATGGCCTATTCGAGTTCGGACTTTTCCCCTGTCGCCTTGATGGATGTCGCTACGGGCATCATTCGCCCGGATGCGAACCTCATCGAGGCATTTCTGGATCGTTACGACCGTCCCCGGACGCGCAAGGCCTACGGAGACGATTTGTGCGCGTTCTTCGGGGCCGACTTTGTGGATACCGGTACGGTACGCGACCTGTCCTTTACGGATATCAACCGGCACATCGCAGAAATGGAGAAAAATGGCTATAAGCCGGCCACTATCAAGCGGCGAATCGCAGCCATTCGGGGGTTTTGCGAATGGCTTGTGGCCCTGGGCATATTGTCCAGAAACCCCGCAAGCCGGCATGTACTGCGCCGTATCCGTAAATCGAGCGGCCGCGACCGTACCCACGTGGTTTTGACCGCCGAGCAGGCCCAACGGCTCATCCAGGCGGCAACGCATCCCGGTCCGGATGGCAAGCAGGCTCATACGGCTCCCCGGGATCGGGCGCTCCTGCTTACTCTCCTCCACTGCGTGCTGCGCCGCTCGGAAGCCGCGGCCATGGACATACGGCATATCCGATCGCTCGGAAACTACTGGGTGCTCGATCTCCCCGATACGAAGGGCGGCGCCGACCAGTACGTCAAAATCCCCGAACATGTGGTAGAAGAGATCGAACGCATGAAAACCTGGTATGGCATTACGGACGGTCCTCTCTGGCGCTCCCTGAGTAACAACAGTTACGGCCGGCGCCTTTCGGAGCGTTCCATTTATGGCATTGTGGATCGTACGGCACAGCGAGCCGGGCTCCCGCAGGAGATCGGGGCGCATTCGCTCAGACACACCGGCTGTACGCTGGCCATCGAGGCCGGCGCTTCCATCCAGCAGGTGCAGTCGCACGCCCGCCACAAGAAAATCGAAACGACCATGGTCTACGTACACCAGCGTGACCGCCTGCGCGACAGCGCGGCGGATTATATTCATATTGAGAAGGAAAGCGATAATCCATAGGCGCGATACACGATATACGGAGACAGCAACATGAAATACTCACATTTTACATCCGTTTTGTTTCTGGCGTTCTTTGGTATCGGCGCCATGTTCTTGTATGGTTGTCAAACGCCCATGTCGGTCGCCGCCGCCGGCAGCGAACCTGGTGTCGATACTTTAGGAGTAGCCGCCAACGAGGCCCCACGCGTTCCTGATTGCCGGGTCCGTGTTGAAGATTCGCCTCCCGATAAACCGGCCCCTGCGTTTATTGAATGCTGGATGGAAGTTATAGAAAACTGCAAAAAGAACGGAATATACCGGGGCGGAGTCCGGATTATCCGGGTAGGCGACGAATTTCATGCCTACAGCACTTGCTGACATGACGGGCGTTGTTGTAGCATTGTATATAATTTCCAATTGCATCGCTTATACCTTCCCCTACCCTGCTGTCACACGG
>JANQSQ010000628.1 GCA_028283985.1 Rhodothermales bacterium
AGGCCGACCATAGAGGTGGTCGTGGTCTTGCCGTGCGTGCCGGAAATGCCGACGCCGAACTGCATGCGCATCAACTCCCCGAGCATCACCGAACGGGGAATCGTGGGAATACACAGCCGTTCCGCCTCCACGGTTTCCGGGTTTTCTTTCAGCGCTACGGCGGAGGAATACACGACGACATCGGTATCCTGTACATTTTCGGCGGCATGCCCCTCATGGATCACCGCGCCCAGCGAGATCAGCCGGTCCGTCACTTCCGACAGTTGAAGGTCCGAGCCGGTCACCCGATACCCCCGGTTGAGCAACACCTCTGCAATGGAACTCATGCCGATACCGCCGATGCCCACCATGTGGACCCGCCGGATACGTCCCAGAGCCGATTGTCGTTTATTTTTCATCATGCACCCCTTATCGACCGGACATCGTCGATTCGCTTTCGCCCTCTTTCGTTTCTTCCGTGAAACCCGCCAGACGCAACACGTCCCCGGCAATCCGATCGGCCGCGTCGGGCCGGGCCAGATCAAGCACCGCTTTCGACATATCCCGGAGAAGATCGGGACGCGCTCGCAACCGGCTTATCGCCTCCGGCAGGGTATGGATCATCGGTTCGGAAATCATCTCGGACGCCCCGGCAGCTGCCATACTCCGGGCATTGTGGGTCTGATGATCTTCCGCCACATTCGGAGAAGGAATAAGGATAGCAGGCGTACCCGTGATCGCCAGTTCGCTGCATGTGAGCGCGCCGCTGCGGCATACGACGAGGTCTGCGGCAGCGTATGCCCGATCCATCCGATCGACATATTCGAGCAGCCGCAAACGCGCGTGGGCCGGTACGCGGGAACGCATTTCGTCGAAATACCGCCGGCCGCTCTGCCAGATGACATGCACGGACTCGTCGGCCAGCAACGTTTCGACATTGCGCGCGATCGCCTCATTGATGGCCCGGCTTCCCAGCGACCCCCCGAATACGGCGATCAGAAATGCCCCGGCAGGCAGTTCGTAGTCCCGCCGCGACCCTTCCCGATCCGCTGCAACGAGTTCCTCGCGGACAGGATTACCGCTGGACAAGCAGCGATCGGACGGAAAGTGTTGCCGCGCTTCTTCAAACGCCACGTGTACGGTCGCCGCCCGCTTTCCGAGTAACCGGTTGGTCAACCCGGGCCAGGCATTCTGTTCCTGCACCACGATCGGTTTGCGGGCCATACTGGCGGCGAGCAAAACAGGACCGCTTACGTATCCGCCGGTACCAACGGCTACATCCGGGTTGAACCTTCGCACGAGCGCACGGCTTTCGGCCATCGAACGCGCCAGTTTGAACGGAAGCGCAAGGTTTCGGAGCGGCTGATCACGATGCAAGCCGCCTGCGGTAATGGGAGATATCTCGTATCCGGCTTCGGGCACCGTCCTCCACTCCATGCGATTGCGCGTCCCGGCAAATCGGATGCGTATGTCCGGAATCCGACGGCGAAGCGCATCCGCTATGGCAATAGCGGGATATACATGCCCCCCGGTGCCGCCTGCGGCAAACAATATGTTGGGGACGGATATCATCGTTCGACGCATTGCCTCGATATGTTGAGTAATATGCCAAACATCATGCCGGTCGCCACCATGGACGTCCCGCCGTACGAAACAAACGGCAGGGGAAGCCCTGTGACCGGGAGCAAACCGCAGGCCACGGCGGCATGCACGAAAGCGTACAACGCCACGCTCGTCGTCAGTCCGACGCCCAGGAACAACCCCAGCGGATCCGGCGCGCGCCGGGCGATGCGCAAAAATCCCCGAAACAACACGGTCAAAAAAGCGCCAAGCAACGCCATCGCACCCAAAAACCCGTATTCCTCCGCTATAATGGCGAAAATGAAATCGTTGTACGGGGCAGGCAGAAAGTCCCGCTGCGTGCTTTTGCCCGGGCCCACGCCGGTCAGTCCGCCCATCGCAAAGGCAATGCGGGCCTGTTGCGCCTGATACCCTTCCGCCTGATCGCTGAGAACTTCTTCGGTTTCGGTATGCGGGAATATGTTCAGGCCGAGATACGATTCGAGGCGCGCCGCCCGGTTCGACGATCCGAGCATAAGCAGAAAGGCAAGCGCCAGGCCCAGTGCGGAAAGACCGCCGAGATGCAGCATGCTGACGCGCGCCACGAAACACATCAGCATGGCCGTAGCCAGCAGCATCAATGCCGAAGAAAGATCTTCTATCCCGATCAGTATACACGCAGCAAGTACCCACACCAGCACCGGCATAAAGGTCCGCGCAAAACTCTTGATATAGGTTTGCTTCTTCGCCAGCAGCACCCCCGTGTACAGAATGAGCGCCACGCGGGCCAGGTCCGAGGGTTGAAACCCGAACGATCCGATGCGCAGCCACCGGGTCGCGCCGCCCGAAGTCACGCCCGCAATTTGCACGACTACGAGCAAACCCAGCGATATCAGAAGGGCGATCCGGCTGAACCGCGCCAGTTTCCGGTAATCGATCACGCTGCAGACAATCAGAGCGCCAAGCGCCATGCCGACGCGCACAAGGTGGCGCACCAGAAAACGCTCCGTATCCCCCCCGGCCTTCGTCTCCGCGAGAAATGAAATCGCGCTGTACACGGCCACCACGCCGAACACCGCCAGCAATAGCACGACCCACACGATATATCTGTCGAGCGGTCGTTTCGGACGGGATTCGGAACCCGGCAGTACGGTAGCGGAAGAAACCATGCTACAGGTCGTTTACAAGATTTCTGAATGTGTCGCCGCGTTCTTCGTAACTGCGAAACATATCGAACGAGGCGCAGGCCGGGCTCAGCAGCACCACATCCCCGGCTTCGGCAGCCATACTGGCCCGGTGCACCGCATCCTCGAACGAACCGGCCACAATGACGTAACCGGCTTCCGGTCCAAGTTCCTCGGCCACTTTGCCGGCGCTCTCTCCCACCGCGATCACGGCCCGGACCTTCTGCTTCACCAGCGGCTTGATCGGCCCGTAATCGTTCCCCTTGTCGCGTCCGCCTGCAATCAGCACCACCGGGTCGTCCACGCTTTCCAGCGCATACTGCACGGCATGCACATTCGTCGCCTTCGAGTCGTTGACGTACCGGACGCCTTCGGTCTCCCGTACAAGCTCCAGCCGGTGCGGCACGCCCATGAATGTCCTCAGCCCTTCGCGTACGGCAACAGGGGGTAACCCCGTCACGCGGGCCGCAACGGCCGCCGCCAATGCGTTGTGCAGGTTGCGCGGCCCCGATAGAATCAGCTCTTCCGATCGCATAAGGATCTCCTCGCCGGTTATTCTCAGAACGATTTCTTCGCCCCGTACGAATGCCCCCGCTTCCACTTCGCCCATCCGGCTGTATTCCAGCAGGGCCGGCCCGCGGGTCCGGGAAGACCGGAATGCGGAAGCCCGCTCCCGCACCTCCCGATCGTCCCGGTTACAGATAAACCAGTCATTGCCTCCCTGATTTTCGCCCAGGCGAAATTTGCTCCGTGCGTATGCATCGAAATCATGGTCATACCGGTCCATGTGATCCGGCGCAATATTCAGGATCACGGCAATCCAGGGCCGAAACGCTGCGATGTGATCGAGCTGAAAGCTGGACACCTCCAACACGACCAGATCCCGCGGGCCGGCCGTCGCCGCAAAATTCGAAAACGGATATCCGATGTTGCCGCCGACAAACGTTTTCCTCCCGGCCTGCCGGAACAGATGCCCAAGCAAACGGACCGTCGTCGTCTTTCCGTTGGTGCCCGTGACCGCAAGCACAGGAGCCCGGCAAAACCACGAAGCAACCTCTATTTCCGAATAGACGGAGAGACCGGCGCCCATTGCCTGTTGCAAAAGCGGCGCCGAGGACGGCACGCCCGGACTGGTCACCAGAAAATGCGCGTCCGCGGCCCGGTCGGAGTGTCCCCCGGCTTCGAATGCGATCCCCT
>JANQSQ010000633.1 GCA_028283985.1 Rhodothermales bacterium
GCTTCCGGGGACATCCGGCGTTTCGGACAGCCAGAATGTGCCCCACCGCAGGGTATCCAAGCGGTCGCGCCGGTAGAAAATCGGGGCGAATTCCCCCTGTTCCATGCCGTCCTCGCGACCCACGCCCAGCCATGCGTAGTCGGGCAGCAGCGCTTCCAGATCGTCGATCTGCCCCTTCAGCGCTTCCTGAAGTCCCGCGACATCCACAGCCTGGGACCGGATCATATCCGCCACCGCCTCCTTGCGATGGGGCCAGGCGTCCGGTCCGTCTTCCGGGTTGTCGTAGCGGATGTTGAACGACAGAACCCGGAGCGTATCTCGTGCGCTCCCTTCCGGCCCTACGGGCGTCTCCGGGTTGCATGCCGTAAGCACAAGGCCCGGCAGACTCAGCAGACTCATCAACAGGGAAAAAACGGGAACGGTCATGGTGTTGGGGGGGAAGGTTTGTCGGGATGGTGCGGTCAGGGAACTCGGACCGCCTGTAATGTACAGATTCCCTGCTGCGGACGCATTCAGGATATAAGGCCCTAGGAAAGAAACAGCACACGAACATGGGCGGCATAGCGGGCAGACAGAGGCGGAAACATGTGGAAACGAACCCAAGCGACCACTGACCGCTTTCCGTCGAACCGCACCGCTATACCGATGAGGGCGGGTAACGTCGAAAATTCACGCTAACTACACCAAATGCATACCCATTGTGTGTGTACTTTCGCATTTTGGCAAACGCCGTCCGGGCGTGTTGCGCCGCACGTTACCTTGTAACGCCCGTAGCCGTCCCGCCAACCCCTGAAATAACCGGAAACGATCATGTCCGAATACGCTCACCCCGAAGTGCTGGTCAGTACCGATTGGGTACAGAACCATATCGATGACGCCCGCGTGCGCATCGTTGAAGTAAACGTAAATACCGCCTCCTATGACGAAGGACACATCCCGGGCGCCGTTGGCTGGGCGTGGGATACCCAACTCTGCGATACGGTTCGCCGCGATATCGTCCCGAAAGCCGGGTTTGAGCAGCTCATGGCCGACAGCGGCATCTCCAACGATACCACTGTCGTGCTGTACGGAGACAGCAATAACTGGTTTGCCGCATGGGCCTTCTGGCAAATGAAGATTTACGGACACGCGGATGTACGGCTGATGAATGGCGGGCGCAGCAAATGGCTGGCCGAAGAGCGCACCTTGTCCACCGATACTCCGAATCCGGCCAAATCCCGTTACACGGCCTCGGATCCGGATAATTCGATCCGGGCGTTTTTGCCCCAGGTCAGCGCAACGCTCGAGGGGCAATCCGCTGAACTGGTGGATGTCCGGAGTCCCGCCGAATTCAGCGGCGAACTGCTCGCCCCCGCGGGGCTCCCCGAAACCTGCCAGCGCGGGGGGCATATCCCCGGCGCCGGCAATATCCCCTGGAGCAAGGCATGCGCCGAGGACGGGACCTTCAAATCCGCCGACGAACTTCGGGAAATCTACGCCAAAGAGGGCATCACAGGCGCCAAACCGATCATCACGTATTGCCGAATCGGCGAACGGTCCAGCCATTCGTGGTTCGCATTGAAATACCTGCTCGGGTATAACGAGGTCATCAACTACGACGGCTCCTGGACCGAGTGGGGGAACCTGGTGGGTGCGCCTGTGGAGAAGGGGTAAAATCCCTTAATCGGGACAGTTCGCCGCATAGAGGCCCGACACGCTTTCAGGGAGACATCCGCCCGGCTGGCTGGCTATTTATTAACATGTTTTTGTCGAAAAATCGTGAATGAAATCGGTTTTTCGGAATATATTCATGCATAATTTTATATTTATCGTGAATATGATGTGGTAACGACATGGCGATCACCCGACCCATAAAAAACCGTATTCAGGACTTGAAGCGGGCGTACGATACGTTGCGCCAAGGCAAAGAATCGCTGCTGGCCATGATCGACGAAGTGGAGATTCCCGAGACCGTGTACAACTCGAACGCGATCGAGAATTCAACCCTTACGCTAGAGGAGACGGAGCGAATCCTGTTGGAGCAGATGCTGTCCCGCAACGTGACTGTACGGGAAATCTTCGAGGCGAAAAACCTGGCCAGGGTCATGGAATACAAACGCGCCAAAGCCGGGAACAGCGAGTTGAACAAAGACCTGATACTCCGTTTGCATCGAATGCTCATCGGCGGCATCGACGACAACATCGCCGGACGTTTTCGTCAGCCGGGGGAATACGTGCGGGTGGGGATGCACATTGCGCCCGCCCCCGAACGCGTGGAGCGCATGATGGACGATCTGCTTGCCGAATATTCCAGCGATCTCGGCTCCTACTTCCTTGACAAGATTGCCCGGTTTCATCTCGATTTCGAGACCATTCATCCTTTTTGCGACGGCAACGGCCGCCTGGGGCGCGTACTCATAAATTTTCAACTCATCCAGTTGGGCCTGCCGGGCCTTATTCTTCGCAATGCGGATAAGGAACGGTACTATCAGGCGTTCAGGGAATACGAAAATCGCCAGGCGACCAAGGCGATGGAAAATATGCTGGCGGCGGCGCTCACAGAGTCCCTGCACAAAAGGCTGAGTTATTTGCGGGGAGAGGTCATTACCCGGCTGTCGGATTACATCAGGCGGCATGGGCTTTCAGCGCCTGCGATCACCAACGCCGCCCGTCGCCAGACCATTCCCGCGTTTCGCGAGAAGGGCGTGTGGAAGATCGGAGCGGAATTCGTTTACGGGACCTGATATGCCGGACGCCGCCGGTATCCAGCAACTCCGCATCGACGACGCCCGGAGGGGCGGAAAAATGGGCGTTCCTGTTCTGACCTTCTTCAACAACAAGGGAGGCGTCGGTAAAACCTCACTGGTCTACCACCTCGCGTGGATGCTGTCCGATATGGGCTACCAGGTGCTGGCCTGCGATCTCGATCCGCAGGCGAACCTCACCGCTGCACTTCTTGATGAGGATTATCTGGAAACGCTGTGGGGCGGTAGAAGCGATAGCTCCGCAAAAACCATTCTGCAATGCATCCAACCTCTGACAAGAACTGGTGACATTCAGAAACCAACGCTCACACGCATTCCGGAGCCAAGCCTGATACCCGGTAATCTGGCGTTGATACCCGGCGATCTGGGGCTGGCCGGATTTGAAGACACTCTCTCGTCGGAATGGCCCAACGCATTGGGTTCGAGCGAGTTGTACCGCCCCTTCCGTATTTTGACCGCGTTCTCGACCGTCATGCAATCCGGGGCAGCACAGATGAATGCCGATGTTATCCTGACTGATGTCGGGCCCAACCTGGGCGCCATCAACCGCTCTGCACTAATCGCCACAGATTACATTGTCGTTCCGCTGGGAGCCGATTTGTTTTCGCTCCAGGGACTTCGCTATCTTTGCCCAACGCTGAATCAATGGCGGCGAGACTGGCAGCAGCGAAAAAACAACTGGACACAACCGGATTTTCCACTGCCGGACGGAAGGATGCAACCCGTCGGTTATGTGATGCAACAGCACGGTTTCCGCCTCACCCGCCCTATCAGGGCCCTTAACGAGTGGTTCAATCGCATGCCGGAAGAATACGCCCGCAACTTGCTCGGCAACGAAGAAGGACCGTATCCCGCGACACCGGCGGAAGATGAAGCACACGCCCTCGCCACCGTAAAACATTATCGGAGTCTGGTCCCGATGGCCCAGGAAGCCCGCAAACCCATTTTTCACCTGACCGCAGCCGACGGGGCTATTGGCAGCCATGCAGCGGCGACCAATGACGCCCGGCAGGATTTCAAAGATCTGGCGAAGAAGATCATACAAAGAATCAAGTCGGACAGCGCATAACGTGCGCCCCAAACGATAAGTGCCATAAAAGAGACCCGGTGTATTTCCTGGACCGATAGCCCATTGACGGCCCCGGGACAACGTTCAACAAGTCTGTTGTCAACAAATTGGTTGAACAAAAGACGCGTCACCCTTCAATCGTTAGCGTCTATGCGTGTGCAAGCGGCTACTGCCTTCTGTCGGAAACAACTGCTCATAGGTGTTCCCGATCAGGTTGGTAGAAGTGATTCCGCGAAGAACTGTTCGATATAACGAGTACGTGAAGGCTCGGCGCGTTTGCATTATGCTACTCTTGGTGTGTAGACTTATAAGCATCATATTCAATAAACTATTATGTATTCGCGTTTTCAGAGCACTACCGGAATAAAGTGGGCAACAAAAGACTTAGAGCTCCAAGCGCGGAATTGAGACAGATTCTTGCGGATAATATCCGCGCTTACAGAAAATCCAAGGACATATCCCAGGAAAGATTTGCCGAAATGTGTAGTCTCCATCGGACGTATGTGGGTTCG
>JANQSQ010000635.1 GCA_028283985.1 Rhodothermales bacterium
CGATCAGGCCGCAAAGGACGAGGCGCATATCCGGGAATGTCTTGACGAGGCACTCGACCGGTTGCACCAACTCGAGCGCGAGCGGGAAGCGCTTGACGCATCGGCCCGATTGCTGGAGAGCATGCTCACATCCTACGAGGATTGCTCAGGGGCCGTACAGTACCTGGCTGCCTCGGAATGGTCGAGCGGTAATCTGACCACGGTGGCCGACTTGTTTACATGCAAGGATGCAGACCGCGTTGCGCTTGCCGCCGCGTTGGGTCCTCTCGCCGGGTGCATTGTCGTGGATTCCGTCCGCGAGGCCCGGGCGGCTATCGAACAATTGCGCCGCAAGGGCCAGGGGCGGGCCACGTTCATTGTCCTGGACCGGATACCGGATACAATGGCGTCGGAAAGTCCCCGTCCCGAGCAGGCGGTATCGCTGGGGGAATGCGTACGCATTGCGGGCCGGCAAGGCGACTCCGACAAATACACCCGCCTTGTTCGTCTCCTCCTGCACGATGCATATGTCGTCGATACCCTTGACGAGGCGGAGCAACTTGCTTCCCGGGCTGCCCGTGGCGTGCGATGCTTTGCGCGCACCGGTGAATGGGTCGATGCGCAAGGGGTTCTGCATGCAGGCAGCAAGGAGGAAGGCGATACGTTGGCGTCGGGACGGCTCGAGCGCCGGGAACAACTCGAAACCACGCGCCGCCGTTTGCAGACCATTCGAAGCGATATCGAGGCTGCAGAAGGAACCATCGATAAGCACCGCACCGCAATGGCCGCCGTTTCCTGCGAAGCGTGCCGCGAACGACTTGCCGAGGCCGAGCGGGACCTTGCGAAGGCGGATCGGGAAGCGGCGCAGGCCGTCTTCAATCTGGAAGCGGCCGAACACCGACAGGAAGCGCCCGCGGACAAATTCGAAGAGGCAAAGGCATTTCTCGAAGGGACGGGCCGCGAGAGCAAACGCCTCAGCGAGGATCTTGCACAAGCTGCCGGGGACCTGAACGTAATCCGATCCCGGCTTACCGAAGCGGAAACGGCATTTCAGGCTGCGGAAACCGAAAGTCGCGCGGCGGCAGGGATATATAACGACGCGAGTCTGGATGCGCTTAAGGCGCGGAACCGGTACGAGAACTTGCAGCGAGACCTTGATCGCGCACGCGGGCGCCTTCAGGATCTGCATGACCGTACGAAAGCGCGCGCGCTCCGTATCGATGAACTGGATCGCAAAGTGCAACAGGCCAGCGGCCGATTGGAAAAGCTGGCGACCGAATGGCCCGGCATGGAAGAACGGCAAGCCGTGCTGCAGGAGGCGGTGAACCGTTCGGAAGGCGATCTGCAGGCTATCCGGAAGGACATGGCTGCCCTCGAGGGGGCATTGCAGGGATTACGGGATCGCCGCGAGCGACTGATGCATCAGGAGCACGAGCGTGAACTGCGGCTTACCGAAATCCGCACCCGCACCGATGCGTTGGTTGACCAGGTTTTCGGAGACTTTGCGGTGTCGCTCCCGGAAGCAGTGGCAGAGGCGTCTATCCAGGCGCCGGAAGACTTTGAGGAAGAGGCTGCCCGGGAGGAAGTGAGCGCATTGCGTCTCCGTATACGGACCATGGGAAGCGTCAACGAACTTGCGCTTGAAACCTGGGAAGAGGAAAAGAAACGGCTCGAATTCCTGACGCAGCAGCAGCAGGATCTCGAAGAAGCCGAAAAGACGCTGCTCGAAACGATCCACGAGATCAATACGATCGCATCGGCGAGGTTCCTGGAAACGTTCGAAGGGATCCGGCGCCATTTCCGGCAAACATTTCGGGATCTGTTCGGGGAAGAGGCGGTCGCCGATCTTGTGCTGGAAGATCCGGAGCATCCGCTCGAAACGGCCATCCGCATTAAGGCCCGCCCCGGGGGCAAAGCGTCGTCAGCCACCTCGCTGCTTTCCGGAGGCGAGAAGGCGCTTACGGCGATCGCACTCCTGTTTGGCATCTACCTTGTCAAGCCGAGCCCCTTCTGTATCCTCGATGAGGTGGATGCTCCCCTCGACGACAAGAACGTCCAGCGTTTCATGCGCATGATCCGGCGGTTTGCAGAACACACGCAATTCGTTCTCGTTACACACAACAAGTTAACGATGGAGGCGGCGGATCGACTGTACGGCGTCACCATGCAAGAACCCGGCGTTTCCCGTATCGTTGGCGTGCAATTCGACGAAGCTGTCAAGATCGTCGAACGCGCGTCTCGGGCTGCATAGCATATCCCGACAGGGCGGTGTGTCCGGTCGCTTGCCTATCTTTGCGGAGCGACCCGTGAAGCAGCATTTCCCGAATGAACCCGGACGAACACAAGCAACCTGACCTCGACGGAAGTGGGGAGGCCGCCTGGCCCCACCATGTCCTGTTGTTGATTTTCGTCATACTTTGGGGAGGGAATTTCGTGCTCGCCGAAGTAGCCCTTCGCGAGATGTCCCCTATCGGATTTTCCGTTTCCCGATTTCTTCTCGGGGGCGCGGCTATGATTACCATGCTGTACTTTCAGCTCTTTTTTGGAGCTGGAGGAGCGGAACGCGGCGCCCCCCTTTTTCCCCGGGTGCATAAAAAAGATTGGCCGCGCTTGCTGGTCGTTGCCGTTCTGGGCGCTACGCTCGCTCCCTGGCTCGGTATCGAAGGGCTCGGACTTACCCACGGCGCCCGGGCTTCTTTGTGGCTGGCGCTGGGTCCGGTGCTCAGTTGCGCGCTGGGATATGTGCTGCGCACGGAACGCATCGGACGCCTCGGATACGTTGGTATTGTGTTGGCTGCGCTCGGTACGTTCGCGCTGGCCTTCGACGGTTTTCGTTCTGACAAGGGATATTGGTTCGGCGATCTGCTCCTCGTTCTGGCGCTGCTCATGGCGGTCGCCGAATTGCATTTCATCAAGCCCCTGGCGGCCCGCTATGGCGCCACGGCCATGGTAGCGGCCCGCACAGCCATTGGGGGCATGGTCTACCTTGCCATCGCCCTGCCTGCCCTCGTAGGCGAAACCTGGCTGCAGCTCGGCGTCTGGACCTGGATAGCCATTATTTTCGGGGGCGCCGTGGGTGTTGGTATCGGTCAGTGGGCCAAGGTGCGCGCCCTGAAAAAACTGGGACCGACCCGGGTGGTGCTCTACGGCAACCTCGTCCCCCTTGCCGCACTCTGGCTTGCATGGGCAACCATCCGGACGCAACCGTCCGCGCTGGAGATCCTGTCCGGACTGTTTATCGTCCTGGGCGCGATCTGCATTCAGGTGCTGGATGTGCGTAGCCGGAACGGGAACGGAAAGAAAGACAGAGCCGGGGTCTCCGATCTTTTCTAGGGCCTGTTAACACTATGCAGCGGCGCTCTGCGGGGCCTGGCAGGAAAACAGGCCCCGCCCTTCGGGTTCCGCCGGTCACGGCGCCGCTCTTCGTTGCTTGTCGCTCATTTGGAACCGCCAAACTTCACTCCTCGCGCCTTGATTGACGCCGTGCCTGACGGAACAGAGCATTGATGCATAGTGGTAACAGGCCCTAATAAACATGGCCGTGCGGTCCGGAGATACCTGAGCCGTCCGTTGCCGTTGGCTGTTCTGTCAGGAGGAGCCCGGCATTCTCACGACCAGTTCGTCCGGCAAGTCGTTGCGCTGCGTTTCCGGATTGACGAGGGGGCCGGTAAGCGGCATATCAAACCCGGTCAGGAACGGCGCCATCGTCGAAAAGAAGAATTCCTGCTGGAACTCGTAAAAGTCCTCCTCGAATCCGGCGTACTCTCCAGAGTGCCCTTCTATATCGAGGTAGAATACGCGCGACCAGTCGGGGAAATCATCCTGCGCCTTTTTCAGGTAGTTGAAAATGGCCGCCGCCGCCTGCTCGAATGTATCTTCCGCGCGTACGATGTGGCGGATGGCGACCGTATTGTCGAACTGCATCCAGATGCCTTCGGCGTCCGGTTTACGATAGGCGGGTATATAAGGCGGTTCCTGCACAGGTGGATAAGGGTTTGTCTTGTCAGGCGGTAGAAGGGAGGGGAAAGGCAAGTTCTTCTTCACCCGTCTCGTCGGAAGCGAGGGTGTCCAAATCAAGGCTCCGGGTATCTTCTTCCTCGGGCGTTCCGTCGAATCGTTCCAGTTCCTGCCGTAGATATCCTGCGGTAGCGGTATGGGTCCGGGCAAGGTCTTCCGGAGCGCCCGAAAACAGAATATGCCCGCCTTGCGCCCCGCCGACCGGCCCCATGTCCACGATCCAGTCCGCCACCTTGACCACATCCATATTGTGTTCGATGATCAGCACGGTGTTGCCTTTTCGCACCAGCGCATCGAGGACCGTCAGCAGATGCCGGATGTCTTCGAAATGCAGCCCCGTGGTCGGTTCGTCGAGAATGTACAGGGTACGTCCGGTGCCCGGTCTAGAAAGCTCCCGCGCCAGTTTGACCCGTTGCGCCTCGCCGCCGGATAATGTCGTGGATGGTTGTCCGAGCCGGATATATCCCAGCCCGACCGAATCGAGCGTACGAAGTTTTCGTTCGATGCGCGGGATATGTTCAAAGAACGCCAGCGCCTCGGATACCGTCATGTCCAGCGCGTCCGCAATGTTCTTTCCCTTGTAGCGTACTTCCAGCGTTTCCGTGTTGTAGCGGCGGCCCTTGCACGTGTCACATTCCACATACACGTCGGGCAGAAAATTCATCTCCAGCTTGACGATACCGGCTCCCTTGCATGTCTCGCACCGCCCTCCTTTCGTATTGAAGGAGAATCTGCCTTTTCCGTATCCGCGGATTTTCGATTCCGGAAGCTGGGCGAACAAATCCCGGATCGAGGTGAACAGGTTCGTATAGGTGGCGGGATTCGACCGGGGGGTTCTTCCGATCGGGCTCTGATCGATATCGATTACCTTGTCAATGTGCTCTGTCCCCTCCAGGGATTCGAAAGGCAGCGGCGTTGTTCTGGCGCCGTGAAGCTGTTGAGCCAGCAGGGGATACAGCGTCTGGTTGACCAGACTGGACTTACCGGACCCTGAGACGCCCGTAACGCATACGAAGGCGCCCAGCGGGAATGCGAAGGGGTCGCCTTTGAGGTTGTGCCCGGTAGCGCCCTTGAGTGCGAGATGCTTTTCCGAGCCGTTCCGGCGGTGTTTCGGTACATGGATACGCCGTACCCCCCGCAGGTATGCCGCCGTAAGGCTTGTGCGCCCATTGATTTCGACCGGCAACGCATCGGGAGTCGCGGCTCCCATGACATGGCCGCCGTACTCTCCGGCGCCGGGCCCGAGGTCTACCACAAAATCGGCAGCCTCGATCATTTCCCTGTCGTGCTCGACGACGAGCACCGAATTGCCGAGGTCGCGCAATTGCCGCAGGGAGTCGATCAGCCTGGCATGGTCGCTCGGATGCAGACCGATGGATGGCTCGTCCAGTACGTACAACACGCCGGTAAGACGCGTACCAATCTGGGTCGCCAGGCGAATGCGCTGGCTTTCCCCGCCGGACAACGTACGCGCCGCGCGATCCAGACTGAGATACCCCACCCCGACCGAGATCAGAAAATCGAGTCGTTCCCTGATTTCCTTGACGATGGGGCGTGCAATGATTTGCTGGCGGTCGGAGAACGATACCTCGTCGAAAAACGTGCGCAACCCGACGAGGTCCATCCGGACCAGATCGGCGATGTTGCAGGTTTCGATCCGGTACGACAGACTCTCTTTCTTCAACCGGCCGCCTGCGCAGTCACTGCACGCCATCTGCCGCATGAACGACTCGGCCCATTTGCGCTGGGTGTTCGACGAGGTGTTGTCGTACGTGTGCCGGATGTACCCGTAGATGCCGTCGAAGCGGTGCCGGTAGCATACTTCCCTGTCTTTGTAGGTATACACGATGTCGAATTTCTCCTCTCCGGCGCCCAGGAGCAGGGTTTGCCGCTGCGTTTCCGTCAGGTCCCCGACGGGCGTGTCGAACCCGAAACCCCGGGCAACAGCCACCGCCCGCAACTGGTTGAATATCCAGATGTCGCGCGGTTTGCCCAGCGGGGCGATTCCGCCTTCGGCAATGGTGCGGGACACATCCGGAATAACCAGCTCCGGATCGATTTCCCGACGATTGCCGAGCCCGTTACATTCGGCGCACGCTCCATAGGGCGTGTTAAAGGAAAACATGTTCGGCGAGGCGTCTTCGTAGTAGAGCCCGTCTTCCGGACTGAACAGGTGACGACTCATCAGATGATCGCCTGTTTTCGGCCCGTCCGTCGCCTGCACGATCAGTGTTCCGCCGCCCATGCCCAGCGCGGTCTCCGCCGACCGGGCGATCCGGGAGCGAATGCCCTCCTTGATCACGATGCGGTCCACCACGACCTCGATGTCGTGCGTCTTGTACCGGTCCACTTTCATGCCCGGTTCGATTTCCTGCGCCTCCCCGTCGACGCGTACGCGCTGAAACCCCTGCTTTCTCATCTGTTCGAAGAGTTCCCGGTAGTGCCCCTTGCGCGCTCGTACAACGGGCGCCAGCAGCATCATGCGGGTTCCTTCGGGGAAGGATGCAATCTCGTCGATGATTTCGTCATCGGACTGCTTTCGCATCGGCGTGCCGGAGATGTACGAATACGGCGTGCCGGCCCGCGCAAAAAGCAGGCGGATGAAATCATAGATTTCCGTGACCGTACCCACCGTTGACCGGGGATTGCGGCTGACCGTCTTCTGATCGATGGCGATCACAGGGGAGAGGCCGTCGATGAAATCGATGTCGGGCCGTTCCATCATGCCCAGAAATTGCCGGGCATAGGCGCTCAGGCTTTCCATGTAGCGGCGCCGGCCTTCGGCATAGATCGTGTCGAAGGCAAGGCTCGATTTACCCGAACCGGACAGGCCGGTTATGACCACAAGTTGCTCCCTCGGAATATCGATATCGATATTCCGGAGATTATGGGCGCGCGCGCCGCGAATCGTGATCCGGTCGTCCATGGGAGTTTGCCGGGATACCGTCCTTGTCCTGTCCGGACGCCGCATACGGTGCGCATGGCGGCTTCCGCAGAGTATCCTTGTAAG
>JANQSQ010000642.1 GCA_028283985.1 Rhodothermales bacterium
TCGGAACCGCTGGAATGGTACCAGCCAATCAAGAGACCTCCATCGGCGTCGACGGCAAGGCGATTGGGGAACAGTTCTAAAGTGTCGAAGCCCAGATTATATCGTGTACGGACCCAGCGCAGATCGCCCTCCTCGTTAAAACTCGCCAGGGGAAAGTCAAAGGAGTCAAAAAAGCCGCCCTCAAATGTCACCTCGTTCGGCTGGCCTTCCCCGAACACAGCATTTCCTTCGTGGAATCCGACAAAGTATGTATTTCCGTCAGTATCAACAGCAAATCGACCCCTGTAAACCAGATCGAGTTCCGGACCGCCGATGCGGCGGGTCCAGCGGATGGCGCCCTCGGGCGTGTAGCTGGCCAGAAAGATATCGGCACGGCCCACATCATTGAGATAGCGGTCATCCACAGGAAACCCCGCAAGCGCATGCGGGGCGGAAAAGAGCGAGTCTGCGTGGTATGTGCCGACGATGTAGATGTTGCCGGCCTGATCAAGACCCAGGCCTTGAATCCGGACAAGCGTGTACTGAATATTGTCAGAGAACTCCCCGATAAACATGGTCCGGAGCGAGTCCCCATCGTCGGCATATGTATTAATCATGATACCGCCCGGATGAATATAGCCGTGGGCTTCGGTGTCGAACGCAATGGGCACCCCCTCGTTCGTGTAGATTTGGTCGAACCGGGCTAATATGTCGTACCCTACGAAAGCATTGAAAAAGCTTGTTTCCTCACGCGGGGCGCTACCCGCCCGTTCCCAGCGCAGCGAACCGTCAGCGCCGTAGCTGACAATAAAATTGTTTTGTACGTAGGCAAAACGTAGTCCATCATGATCATAGCGATAAGCCACGTTCTGGACTACCCTGGTTACATATACCTCGTCTTCGTCGTTTACGTCGATGGCGTAGGGCAAAACGCTGCTTCCTTCCTCCCATGCGTGTTGAACCCAGACCGGGGCCGTGGTAGATGGGGCAGAATCATGAGACTGCGCCTTGGCGCCTAAGGGAACGAGCAGACCCGTCAGCACCACTGTTATAATACTCACTGTATGTCTCATATTGCCCTCCATGTTCTTGTACGGAAAAACCCGCTCGGTCACTTCATGAGCAGCATGGACTTCGTGAACGTTTTGCCTCCTGCATCGAGAATAACGAAATACAATCCGCTTGAGAGGTGAGATGCCTCGAAACGCACGGCATGTTTCCCGGGCGTCCGGACACCGTCTAGGAGAACGGCTACCCAAACGGACTACAGGAAATACGGCATGGACACTGGCGCGCACTTTTTACGACGCCTTCGATGTCGCATTATGCCCATGCTCTAAAAGAGTGTATATAATCGACAACACAACTGTCAATTCTACCGGGCGGATTTAGGAGTATGTGCAATACACCGCCAATGCCTGCGCAGATAAATACGCGCTCCGGAGCGGAATTTCATCCCGGATCGTCCCGCTTCTCTCTGCGCCGCGCAGCGCCGGATTTTTGTTTTTTTGGCGCTGGCGCTTTACAACCCACAAAATCTGCCGCCAGAAACCCCTATCCGGACCGCCTTGCCCGCTTGCGCGCCCAGCCCAGCGCCAGGCTCGCAACAATCGCCATCGCAATGGCCACCACGTTGAACAATATGTCGACCGGGTCGAATACGCGGTTGGGCACAAACGCCTGGATGCACTCGTCGAGCACGCCGATCAACGATGCGATCAGCAGAGCAAGCAGGGCGGGTACGGGAACGCGGCGCCCCTGGCTCGCGCGTTCCAGAAGCGCTTCATAGATCAGAACAGCCACCACACTGTATTCGACAAGGTGGGAGCGCTCCGTTACGGCGGTCAACCGCACGAACACCAGCAGATAGACAGCCGCAACACCCAGCGCAACGCTGATTTCGGCCCCGCTTGGACGCATCTTCAATCCTTGCGTAACGACAGCCCCCAGAACCAGAAGACAGGCAAGAAGAAAAAAGACTGCGTTCCAATCGCTGCTCGGCAGCAGCCCGGCCAACTTCTGCGCCAAACCGAAAGACAGGTAGACCGCCCCCAGGACGACGAGCGTCCAGGCCCAAAGGCGCCGTTCTCGATCAGAGGAGAAAAGGGACATGGCGCTTAAAACGACAACCCGCTATGTCGAGCCTCCCGCTCAACTCCCGGGCACCTTGTGTACGGTAAGGTAAACGGCTTCTTTCAGGATACCGCCCTCAACAGCCGGAACCTCCATACGCACCAGCATCTGATCCACCGGCTGCATGTCCGGCAGGACAAGGCGTACACGCCGGCCATCCACCTGCACCGCCTCTACAGGCACTTCGTCGCGTCCTTGCTCTTCGGGATGCTCCACGGACCAGTCGTAGGATCCGTACCGGCGCTGCCACTTGTAATTCCACCGGCTTACGTCGTAGCGAGCAGGATCCGAAGCAGCAGCATCCACCGGAAAATTGAAGGTGAACTCGATGCCGTCGGATGTTACGCGGGTTTCGGTTACATATTGCCCCTCGCCTCCCCGGTATCGGATGCGGTCGAGGTGCGCATACCGCGTGGCGAACCCATCGTCCCAGCCCGTCAGACCCGTCAGGTAAATCTGCCCGTCCGCGGGGTTCACGCGCACCCGTTGCGTACCCGCGTCAAACTGGAAAGGCAGCGCCGCTGCAGCAGCCTGCGTCACGCCATCCACCTCGTCGAACATCAGATAATACGCCCAGCCCTTGCCAAAGCTGGTGTTGAGCATCCGATCCCCCAGCGGCCCCCAGTTCGCATCCGTCCATATACCCCCACCCGGAGAATTGTCGAATTCCTGGGGAAGCCAGATCACCGGCTCGGTGAACGAATCCGGCACGGCAGCCGTATCGATAACCGCAGACCACTCCCCTTCGGGGATGGCTACATCCAGCCCATCGGGGGACCATCCGCGTTCCGCGAAGTTGTTTACGTACCCGTAAAACTTGCCGGGCTCCACGAGATTGATTTCGTTGGCAGGCGTCCAGTTTCCCTGATTGTCGGTGACGAATACGCGCCCGTCCGGCGCCACGGTAAGCCCGTTCGGCGTACGGAATCCGGTAGCGATCGTGCCGCCTGCGCCATCCGGAGCGACCCGAACCAGATCGCCCGGCGTGGCATTATTCGTATACTGCCCGGACTTGGCGTAATAGAGGTTACCTTCCGCGTCGGCCTGGAGCCCGAAGGCAAACGAATGGAAAAAGTCCGACACGTCCTTATCCGCATAGAACGTTTCGTAGTAGTCGGCCTCCAGATCCCCGTTCAGGTCGCGCAGCCGCACAATCCGGTCGCGGGCTATAACATAAATGGCGCCGTTGACCACCTCGACCCCCATCGGCTCGTACAGGCCCGTAGCGATCCGCCGCCATGTGACTTCATGGAGTGCATCGTCCAGCCCGTCGGCTACCCACACATCGCCGAGATAGGTCGTCAGCACCATGCGCCCGTCCGGGTAAAACGCAAGCGCGGTGGGCCGTATCCAGCTGTTCCACGGATTGACGAAGGGCAAGCCGATCCTGTCCACCGTATAGGGATAATCTTCCGGCAGATCGACCAGTTTCTCCGGGGTGTTCCGGTTCTCGTCCTGGTAATACACCGGATCGTAGTGGGCGCGGGGCACGTCCCGCTCGCCCCCGGTTACGATCGTTTCGGGCCACTGTGAAGGGCCGCCCCGGGTCATGGCTGCAAGATCGGGGGAATTCCCGGCGGATATTTCCCCAATGGCGCCGCCGCCCTGCGCACCCGCGCGCCGGCGGATCTGCACCGTACGCGCGACATCGCCGGCAGGAATATGCAGAAAGACCTCTCCATCCTCCTCGGACGAGGTCATCCCTTCGACATCTCCGGTTACCTCCGCAGTCACGTCATGCCCGACAACCAGGCGATGCGCCCGCTCCGAAGGACCAATCTGCAACGTATGCACGAGTACCAAATCGTCTCCGTCGCGCGTCGCCGCGGGCCATTCCAGCACGTCGCGCCCAAGCACCGAATAAGACAGCACCGCCTCTTTGCCGTACCGGTAATGCCCATGGAAGGTCATTACCTCGGCCGGAAGCGGGGCGCGCGGAGAGGTTTCCATATCGAGCGCGGCGTATTCGCCGGGATATTCCCAGCGCCACACGGCAAGCCCCTCCAGTTCCTGTCCCGAAATGACCGGCCTGCCCTCGCCCCGGTACTGCTCGAACTTCGTTTCGGAAAGATCGAGCGTACCCTCCCAGGCAGCGGCGAGACGCATACGCAGTACGTTGTAGCTCAGATAGATGTCTTCATCCAGTCCAATGGTAAGTACGGCGCTGGCTTTTCCGTCCAGCTGGGAATACATGGCATTGCCGTAATCTCCCGGGTGCTCGATGGCCCAGCGCATCCCGGCGGCCCGGAGCCCTTCCGCGGCGGCTTCGACCACATCCCCGCCGGGGAAGAAGCCGGCCGGGA
>JANQSQ010000003.1 GCA_028283985.1 Rhodothermales bacterium
TCTTCCGACGGCTTGATCAAGGACTCCAGCCGAGCAGCCATTTCTGCATGACGGCGGGCGGTCAACCGACACTGGAAAACGGATAGTTGCAACCAGTGACCGTAGCCTTTCATGGCCTTGAACACCTTGCGCCACCGCTTGGGTTCCGTAATATCGTAGGTGACGATGTAAAGTCGTTCGGCAGCCATGGAATCACCTTGGGAGATAGTGAGGATACGTGGATATTTCGCCCTGAAAGTACCGGATCAGCAATCGCGCCTGGACTTCAATCAGTCGACGCATCGAGACGCGATAGCCGAAAAATGGATGTGTGGTTTCCTGGTCCATGCGACGCTCGAACGCGGCGATTACCGCTTTTCGCCCGCCGGATTTAAGGGCACAGGAAGGGCCGTTCAGGATAAAATCGTTGGCCTTGATTTCCCCATTATTGATCGCTTGGATCACGCAGGAATCGGCAATGATGGGACGGAAAGGCTCCATCAGGTCAAGCGACAGCGCAGGGCGTCCGTGCCTGGGACGGTGATAAAACCCCATGTACGGGTCCAGTCCCGTGGCTGAGATAGTCGTAGTAAAGGTCCTGGTTAGAAGCGCATAGGCGAACGAAAGCATTGCATTGACGGGATCCGTCGGCGGACGCCTGTTGCGTTTTTCGAAGGCAAAAGCCGGAAAACGCTCTCTGATTTCCGTTGCAAGCATGCTTTCGAACTTGCCGAAATACACGGAGGCCGCTTCTCCCTCGATGCCCAGCAATTTCTGAGCGTCTTTCGTTCTCGAAGCCCGTTTCGCCATACGTTGAAGACGGACCAGAGCCTCTTCCCGCTCTTCCGGCTCCGCTCTCCAGTTCCTACGCAGCATGGTGCGCGTATTCCGCACTTTCGCTTCGATCAGGCCCTGCGCCAGAACGAGGCATCGCCTGGCATCGAAAGCGAAGCGGTATTGCGCTTCGCGGGTCGTAACGTTGCCGTTGCCGGTTCCCACAGTGTGTCCGAGCAGCCACCCTCCCATCGAAAACCACGAAACCGGTATTTCGGCGCGCATCAGGGCGTGGAGCGCCGGGGTCGTTACCGAAACCGCCCCGAACAAAGCAACCTGCGAAACATCGATCATCGGCACTTCCACCTTCTCCAGTTCGGTTTCGACGACGAGTCTCTCCCCTCGCTTGCGCAGTCTTGCCCCCGGCGTTTGCACATACAAGGGCAGGGCCGGATCGTCGGCCGGGTTCAACGGACGCAGGTTCGTGAGTCCCTTGCGAAAGAGATTGGTCTCGTCCGGCAGGCAAATCCCGGCCAGCGAGCAGCGAGGGCACTTGGGGCTGTCCTCCAGAGGGGGCGGGCGGCGTGCGGACGAGGCGGCGTAGCGCAGCCCCGCGATAGCCTCCATGGTTCGCGCTCGCAATTCCTCGTCGAAAAAGACAGGCACCCGCTCGCGCGAGCCGGCATACCACAGGGCTCCGTGAGAAACCTTGTATCCATTGTCTTCGAGGATCATGCCTTGGACGCAGACTTGCACCCGTTCCGGTTCATAGGCTCCGGCGGCAACGTGGGGACGCTTGCCTTTCTTGTAGTCTATCGGCATCACCGTGCCGTCGTCCGCCTCTACGAGATCCATTTTGGCGATGACGCCAAGCCGCTGCGACGACATGGTTACGGAACGGCCTTTCACCATTGTCTCGCCAAGTTCGTCCGGGGCGGGAAAATCACCCCTGTCCTCGTCTATGCGGGCATGAACACGCTTTCCTGCGGCGGTATCCCCGCTGTCGGCCCATTCGT